>JBGSII010000535.1:0-2411 GCA_041742555.1 Ilumatobacteraceae bacterium | reverse complement strand
GAGGTGACGGTGTCGTTGAGCGAGGCCGTTGCCGGTGATGTGGTGGTGCCGTGGTCGACGCAGGACGGCTCGGCGACAGAGCCTGGCGACTATGAATCGAGCAGCGGGACGGTGACGGTTTCGTCGGGGACGTCGGCGACGCTCACCGTGCCGATCGTGGATGATTCGGTGGTCGAGGCGACGGAGTCGTTCACGGTCACTTTGGGTGCTCCGACGGGTGCGACGTTGGGTGATGCGACTGCGACGATCACCATCGTCGACGACGATGTCGCGCCTCCCACCGACCGACAGCTCTCCATCGGAGACGCATCGGTCTACGAAGGTCTGGGAACGGTCCGTGTCGTCCCGTTGACGGTGAGCATCGATTCCGCCTCAGTCTTGGACGTGACCTTCCGCTGGTCCACCGTCGACGTGTCCGCCCGCGCCGGCAGCGACTATCAGCGACGCTCCTCGCTGCTCGGCACGATCCGAGCTGGCCAGACGTCGACGACGATCAACGTTCGCACGTATGGCGACCGGCGGATCGAGCCCGACGAGACGTTCAACGTGGTGATCACGCCGATCACGGCTGGCATCGGTGTTGCCGATGGCGTGGGCACGGTCACGATTCTCGACGACGACCCCCTGCCGACTGCCACGATCGCGAACGCGTCGGTGATCGAGGGCGACAGCGGAACGGTCGACATGAGGTTCGTGGTCAGGCTCTCGAAACCGATCGGGAACAACTCGGTCGTGCGTTGGGCGGCGAGTGACATCACGGCGAAGCGGGCACTGGGTGACTACTCGTCCACCCGCGGTTCCGTCACCATCGTGTCCGGCGAGACAGAGGCGACGATCGTGGTCAAGGTCAACGGCGACACTCGGGTCGAGCCCGACGAGCGACTTCGCGTCACGCTCACATCCGTGCCGTACGCGCGAGTGCTCGTGTCGACCGCAACCGGAACGATCATCGACGACGACTGACGACCGGTGCCGAACAGCGGATCTCACGATCGATCACGGTTCGGCCCTTACGTTGCGGCGCTCGCCACCGACCTGGCTCTGCACGGGCCCGACACTGGTCTCACTCGACGCAGTGGATCCCTGGCGTCGGTCGATCTGTCGGGCTTCACCCGGCTGTCGGAGCGGCTGGCCATCGCCGACGTCACCGGCGCCGAGGAGATCAACGCGGCGCTGAACCTCCAGTTCGGCCCGCTGATCGACATCGCCCTGCGCCACGGCGGTGATGTCCTGCAGTTCGGCGGCGATGCGCTGCTCATCTGGTTCGAGGGTGCTCACCACGCCGCGAGGGCGGGCTCGGCCGGCGTCACGATGCAACGATCGATCAGGAACCACGGGCGCGTCGTGACGAGCGCTGGTGTCGTCCGGTTGCGCATGTCGGTCGGCGTTGCCACCGGCGAGTTCACCTTCGCTCTGATCGGTGAGACCCATCGTGAACTGCTCGTGCTGGGACCGAACGCCACCCGGACCGTCGAGCTCGAATCCCGCTCTGCCGCCGGCCAGGTCCTGATCTGCGAGCAAACGGCCGCAGCCTTTCCCGGCGTCACCGAACCGCTCGGTGACGGAGCGTGGTCGCTTCGCCGGGCCGTGCCGGTCGATCCTTGCCCTGCGCCAGCAGCAGACGGAACTCGTGCGTTCGAGTTCGTGCCGCCCGAGATGCGGGCCATCGTGGACGCTGAGGTCACGACGGCTGAACATCGCCCGGTCACCGTGGCGTTCGTCCTCGTCCCAGGCACCGACCGTCTCTGCGCACCCGACCACGAGACCGAACTGCTCGAGCTGCTCGAACGGGTCGCCGCGGTCGCCGACCGGTCGGTCCGTGAGTTCGGGGTGTGCTGGTCGGCGACCGACATCGCTCCCGACGGATTCAAACTGCTGTTCTTCGCCGGGGCGCCGATCGCGTCCGAAGACGATGCCGGACGAGTCCTGCGCACCGCTGAAGCGTTCGTCGCTGACTGTCGCGACACCGGCGTCCGCGTCGGCGTGAACACCGGCCTCGCGTTCGCAGCCGACATCGGTCACCCGCAACGGCGCTCGTTCGCCATCATCGGTGACACCGTCAACCTCGCAGCGCGTCTGATGGGCAAGGCGCCCGCCGGTTCGGCGCTCGTCGCTCCCTCGACGGTCTCGACGTCGCGGTCGAGTTGGCTCACCGACGCGCCGGTGCAGCTGACCGTCAAGGGCAAGAAGGCGCCCGTGTCGGCGCTCCCACTGATCGGGCAGACGACGCAGGCGGCGATCCAGGCGACGACACCACTCGTCGGCCGCGATCGCGAGTTCTCGACGCTGGTCGACCTGCTCAGCGACGCGCCCGCCGGCGCGGCGATCGAGGTCACCGGTCCGGGGGGCATCGGCAAGACCCACCTCGTCTCCCACCTCGCCGACGAGGCGAGGCGGACGGGCCTGCGCGT
>JBGSII010000534.1:0-5290 GCA_041742555.1 Ilumatobacteraceae bacterium | reverse complement strand
CCGCCGCCGGCGTTGACGTCATCGGTGGCGAATCCGGTGCCGCGCTCCTGGCCACGGAAGAGGGTGGCGAGCAGGCCGGGAGACGGAGCGAGCAGGCCGACGTCGAGGCCCTCACCGGTGAGGCCGGCTTCGGTCGTCTGGGCGCTCTCCTCGGTCGTCGGGGTCGCCTCGGTGCTGGTTGGCGACTCGTCGTCGCCGCTGCACGCCGTGATGATCACCGCCGCTGCCAGCAACCCGCACACCGGGCGGGTCCACCTGTTCCGATTCATTCCCACTCCTCGAAATTCGATCTCGTTGTTGACGAATCAGGTCGTACGCACGCGCAGCCTGCTGGCACTGTAGGGCGCTATCGGCACGCGAACGGGCGAACTTGAGGCGAATTTTCCGGACAATCATCCGATGTGGGTGACAGCGGTCACTTACCCTTCCGAGATGGCAGACGACCGCATGAAGATCGGCGTGCAACTCCCCGAAGTGGAGTGGGAGACCACGTTTCCCGAGCTGATCGCGATGGCCCGGACCGCAGAGGCCGTCGGTTTCGACTCGCTCTGGCTCGGCGACCACCTGCTCTATGCCCTCGACGTCGGTGATCGCGGGCCGTGGGAGGTGTGGACGTCGCTCGCGGCGATCGCGGCGTCGACCTCGACGATCCGGCTCGGGCCGCTCGTCGCGTCGACGAGTTTCCACGCGCCGGCCATGCTCGCCAAGTTGGCGACAACCGTCGACGCGATCTCCGGCGGCCGGCTGATCCTCGGACTCGGCGCCGGCTGGAACCGGCGCGAGTACGACGCATTCGGGTTCGCGTACGACCGTCGCGTCAGCCGATTCGCCGAGGCGTTCACGATCGTCCGCACGTTGCTGCGCGATGGGGCAATCGACTTCCACGGCGAGTTCTACGACGCCGATCGATGCGTGCTGCATCCACGCTCCAGCGAGTCGGGCCCACCGCTGATGGTCGGATCGATCGGTTCCCGGATGCTCGACATCACCCTTGCTCACGTCGACGCGTGGAACATGTGGTGGAGCCAATACGGCAACACACCAGAGGGCTTCCGCCGAGAGAAGGAGCGCGTCGACGGCCTGATCCTGGCGGCCGGGCGAGTCCCCGACGAAGTGAGAGCGACGGCCGCAGTGCTGGTGAGGCTCGACGGCGGCACCGGGCGCCAGATGGGCGACTACGACGAGTACGACACCGTCACGCCGCTCGCCGGGTCGGCAGACGAGCTGGCCGATCAGCTCCGCGAGTTCGAAGCGGCGGGCGCCACCCACGTGCAGTTGGTCGTCGACCCGATCACGCTCGCGTCGATCGAGTGGCTCGCCGACGTCCTCACCGCCTTCCGCCGCTGAGTGTTACATCTGGGGTCAGACCCCAGATGTAACACTCAGTCGGCGACGGCCATCGACCACCAGCGACGGAGGCGGGCTTCGTGATGGCCTTCCGCGAGCACGAGGTGGTTGCCGAGCGGATGCATGAGCAGGTCGCCGACCTGCCCACTCGACAGGGCGACTGTCACCTGCGTCCGACAGAGGTCGGCGTCGTCTCCGGTCGCAATGATGTCGCCTTCGACGATCCAGCATTCCTCGAGGTCGCCACCACCGATGCGGATCAACGTCACCGGCTGCGCCGCGAACTGCCCGCTGATTCCGACGCCCCTGCCGGACTCGAAGTGCGTGTCGAGCGCGAAACCCTCGACCATCGACGGCGCCACGGTGCAGTGCGCCAGCACGAGTCGATTGGCCTCGACGTCGACCATCGCCGGATTCGCCATCCACGACGGACTGCCGAGGAGATGCCGAACGAGCAACATCGCGAGGGCGGACGGCACATCGCCCTCACAACCAGCGACGATGCCGTCGTCGTTGAGACTGGCGAGCGCAAGGCACCCAGATGTGCCCGGATCGCCCAGCAGGTCGAAGCACCGCACCGTCACCGCGTCGAGGTCGTCGTTCTCCAGGACATCGCCGAGCGCCGATCGGACCCCCATTGCATCGTTCACGGCCCCGCGTTCGATCGTGGATCGGACGGGATCGGCCACCTGCGTGAAACGCTCGGCGAGCGCGCCGGTCGGCACCACGGGCACCCGCGTCAACTCGATCATCCGTGTCGGATCGACCGTGACGACGTCGGGACCCCATCGGCGGCGCACCACCTCGGCGTCCGGACTGCTCGCCACCAACCAGGTCGACGGGCCGCCCACGATGCCCAGCCGGGTCGATCGCATCCGCATCATCGCTTCGACATCGCCGATGGCCTCGTCGAGCTCGACCCGGTCGAACGAGGAGTCACCCGTGACGAACACGATCCGACCGCGACCACCGGTCTGCTGGATCGCAGCGAGTGTCTCCAGTGCGGCCGGCAGCGAATTGTGCGCGCGATGCGCGACGAGGATCACCGGTTCGTCGCCGAGCTCGACGCGCCGGAACGCAATGGCGTCGAGCACGGCACGCTCGGTTCCTCCGGTCGCAACCAGGAACAGGTGCGGGGCCTCGTCGAACGGGGCAGTGGCTCCCGGATCGACCTGCACTCCCCCGATCGATTCGAGCATCGAGCGAACCGGTGCGGTCAACTCGGCGACGACGGCTGCGTCATGGAGGCCCGACGCAACGACCGAGAAGCCGAATCGAACGGTCTCAGCGGTCATGAGTGTGCGCCTCGATCCGGGACCGGAGCACGTGCTCGGGTTGAGCACCGACGACGGTCTCGACCAGCGCACCGTCGCGCATGAACAGCAGCATCGGGATGCTGCGAGCCTCGTACCGTCGCGCCGTCGCCGGAGCGTCGTCGACGTTGACCTTGACGACCTTCAGCGTGCCGGCGAAGTCGCCCGACAGCTTCTCCAGCACTGGAGCCACCATCCGGCACGGGCCACACCACGGCGCCCACAAGTCGACGAGCACGAGCCGCTTGGTGGCGACCGCACCAGCGAAGTCGTCATCGCCGGCCTCGACGAGCCAGGGAAGATCGGCGTGACACTTCGCACAACGCGGTGCGCCCGACGCCGACGTCGGCACACGGTTCTTCGTTCCACAGGACGGACACACGGCCACGGCATCACCCACGCCGTCACCGTACGGCCGAGCGCTCGACATCGTCCAGGGCCGATCGTCACTCCTGGCCAACGCGCCGCCGATGGGGTTGACTGGTGATCGATGGGATACGTCCTCGATCCAGGTCGTTCGACCAAGCGCGAGGTGCGCCGGGTCGCAGCGGAGCGACTCTGCGACGCCATCGAGCGACTCGATGCGGTGCTCGACGGCCAGCCGGGCGTCGACGTCGAGACGACGATTCACGAGGTCCGCAAACGATGCAAGGAGTCACGCGGACTCGCCCGACTGGTCCGAGGGGCCCTCGGGGACGAGTTCCGTCCGTTCGATCAGCTGGTCCGTGGTGCAGCGAACCAGCTGTCGGCGACGCGCGACGCACATGCGGTCCTCGCCACGTTCGACCGGCTGATCGACGCCCACCCCGCTGACGTCGACGGGTTGCTCCGCTCGGTGAGGGACCGCCAGGCCGAGATGTCCGCGGCGGCGACCGCCGCCATCGAAGACGGCGACGACCGGATCCTGGTGGCACGCGACCTGCTGGTGACCGCACGCGACTGCTCCGACGAATGGACGTTGCGCAACGGATTCGCTCCGCTCGGCGATGGCCTGGAAGCGACGTACGACCTCGGACGGCGCTGGCACCGCGCGCTGGAACGATCAGCGACGAACGAGCGGATCCACGAGTGGCGCAAGGCGGTGAAGTACCTCTGGTACCAGACGCGTCTACTGACCGATGCCGCGCCGAGCGTGATGGAGCCGCTCGTCGAGCAGCTCGATGGGCTCGCCGATGCCCTGGGCGACGATCACGACCTGGCCGTTCTCGTCGGCCTGCTCGACGCCGAACCACGACAATTCGGCGCGGACGACGTGGTGGCCCA
Organism: Ilumatobacteraceae bacterium; assembly: GCA_041742555.1. Classification (GTDB taxonomy): domain Bacteria; phylum Actinomycetota; class Acidimicrobiia; order Acidimicrobiales; family Ilumatobacteraceae; genus Sva-07. Next base: position 1,367 of record JBGSII010000534.1, on the reverse strand, counting down.
TGCGAGGCGGATCGCGACGGCACAGCAGGACGAGCTCCGCGTGGGCGCCCTCCGGGCAGGCTCGACGATCTACGTCGAATCGGCCTCGGCCTTCAGGCATCGGATCGGGCGCTACTGGCAACGGACCGTCGATGAAGGCCCAGAGCGACCGGTGGGCGGTATCGCGACGCTCGCTGCGATCGCCTCCGAGGAAGCGGAGAGCGACAACTCGTCGACGACACCGACGATCGAGCGCGAGCGGAAGTTCCTGGTCGACACCGTTCCCGGCGACCTCGATCTTTCGGATCGCGTCGAGATCCGCCAGGGGTATCTCATCGCGGACGACTCGGCGTCCGTCCGGGTTCGCGACGCCGCGGCGAAGGGCTGCACCCTCACCGTCAAGGCGGGGCAGGGTGCCGAGCGCACCGAGTTGGAGTTCGCCATCGGCCGCGAACATTTCGACGCGGCGTGGCCGCACACCGAGGGACGGCGTGTCATGAAGACCCGACATCGAATTCGGTACGGAGCACACTGCATCGAGCTCGACGTGTTCGCTGATGGACTCGACGGACTCGTCTTCGCCGAGGTCGAGTTCGACTCCGCCGGCGCTCTGGCGGCCTTCGAACCCCCGCCGTGGTTCGGGCAGGAAGTGACCGACGACGGTCGGTACACCAATGCGTCACTCGCCCTGCGAGGGCGACCGGATCAGTGACGATCCTCTCGAACCGCCGCCCGTTGTAGGGTCGTTGCCGTGAGGTTCGTGATCGCCCTGGGTGCAGTGGCGCTGGTCCTCGGCGCGTGCGGCGGTGACGACGCTGAGAGCACCTCGGTGACCGGAACGGTGACCGCGCCGGGGAGCGCAGCGACGATCTCGGAGCTTCCCGCCGGTGCCGCGCTGACGGTCACCTTGCAGGACATCAGCATCGCCGATGCTGCGGCCGTGATCCTGTCGAGCCAGGTGATCGAGCTGGCCGACACCGAGTTCCCCGTCGCCTTCGAGCTGCCGTACGAGCTCGGCGACATCGCGGAGAACAGAACCTACTCGGTCGCGGCCAGGGTCGAGTCCGGCGGCGACCTCCTGATGATCAGCGACACCATCGTCCCCGTCATCACCGACGGAGCGCCGACGACGGGAGTCGAGGTCGCGCTGGTGGCGATCGCGGCGAACTGAGGACCGAACCACCGATGAACGACGACCTGCACTGGATGTCGGCCACCGAACTGGCCGGACGGGTTCGCTCGCGGGAGGTGTCGAGCGTCGAGTTGCTCGACCACTTCGTCGAACGGATTCGCGACCTCGACGGTCCGGTCAACTCGGTCGTGAACTGGGATCTCGAACGAGCGGGCGCGGCAGCGCTCGCGGCCGACGCGGCCGTCGCCGCGGGCGA
>JBGSII010000533.1:0-5949 GCA_041742555.1 Ilumatobacteraceae bacterium | reverse complement strand
GGCGACGGCGTGCTCACGCTCGATTCGAGCGGCACGGTGACCTACGTCTCGCCGAACGCGAACTCGGCCTTGCATCGGGTGGGGATCCAGGCGAACCCGGTCGGGATGCGGCTTGCCGAACTCGGCTTCCACGACGGCCCGGTCCGTCAGGCGTTCGAACGGTTCGAGCCGGTCGTCGAGGAGTTCGAGCAGGGTGGGGATGTCACGCTGCTGTGCCGGTGCGTGCCGATCGTCACGGCGAGTCGTGAGATCGCCGGCGGCCTGCTGCTCGTCCGTGACGTCACCGAGTTGCGAAAGCGCGATCGCCTGCTGCTGAGCAAGGACGCCACCATCCGGGAGATCCATCATCGTGTCAAGAACAACCTGCAGACGATTTCCTCGCTGTTGCGGCTGCAGTCACGGCGCCTGACGAATCCCGAGGCGAAGGCAGCGGTCGAGGAGTCGGTGAGGCGCATCCGCACGATCGCGCTCGTGCACGAATCGCTGTCGCGCGAGCCGGGCGAGGACATCGCGTTCATCGAGATCGTTCGACCGCTGTTGCGCCTCGCCGAGGAGGGGCTCCAATCGCCCGATCGGCCCGTTCGCTTCACCGTCAGCGGAGACGGCGGTCGCATCCCGGCGAACACCGCGACGCCACTGTCGGTCGTGCTCACCGAGCTGCTGCAGAACGCTGTCGATCACGGGTTCCCGGAAGGCAGCGGCGGCGGTGGCGTGCATGTGGGGCTGTCCCAGGTCGATCGGTACCTCACGATCCGGGTCGTCGACAACGGGCGAGGTGTCGACCCGTCGTTCGACATCGGCCAGGTGAAGGGCCTCGGTCTGTCCATCGTGCGAACACTGGTGACCACCGAACTCAACGGCACGATCGCCATCCGCCCGGCGACCACCGACGACCTGGTCGGCGTCGGCATCGGTGACGGATCGACCCGCCAGCACGGCACCGTCGTCGAACTGACCGTCCCGACCGACGACTAGCGTCGCGCCAAGCAACGCTCGGACTGTCCTCGACGGGCGCTCGTCGTCGCCTCGGGCAACGAATGAGGCTGGCAGTATCGAATGGCCTTGCGGCCGGCTCCGCGGTCCCCTCGCGCGGGGAGCTGATATTGCCGAGGTCCTCGTGACCTGTCGACCGCGTTGGTGTGACGAATAGCGGGCCGTCATCGAGAATCGATTCGTACCACCCGAATGAGACTTCGCATGTCAGGCCAAGCGACCAAGTACCACGCTTCGGTGACACGTCCAGTTGAGATCCCCCTATCGGACGCGGTCGGCCCGCAAGTTTGCCGTGCTGGATAGTGGACCCATTCGCGAGCCGTCACGGCTGTTGGGTAGTCAGTCTGCCGTTGCGGTCGATGCTCAGTCCTGCGCTAAACATCGTTGGCGTACAGGACTCTCCGCCAAAGTCTCGTCCGACGGTTTCGACGTCGCCCTCGTATGTGAACAGCTCTCCGTCCTGCGACCTGACCTCAATCAGATAGTCGTACTCGCTGGCGGCGTCGGTCACCTCGAAGGAATAGGGGGGGAGGCCGGGCGTTGAGCTGTCCGACGTTGGTGTGAGCTCGCTCTGAGGTAGGCAGGTGTCGTCGAGGCAGTAGGACACGACCTGCCAACCGAAGGGCACGGAGAGCCGCACGGCCGAGGGGCCAGTTCTCATGCAGTCGCCCGGTCCGCACCCACCGAGCATTGCGGACAATGCGGCGGATGCGAGGAGGAGACCTGTGGCTCTCACCAAGCCTCGGTGGATGGTCAGTCGGTCCACTGCAGACCATTGAACGACACGAACACGGATGCCGAGTTGTGACCAACGCTGCTCATCGGAGTCTCAGGGCTGACCGATGCCGGAATCGTCCAGCGTGTCGTACCGTCTGTCGTGGACAGCATTGCGAGATCGTTCCACAGGAGCGCGACACCGTCGTCGACGACTTGTTGGGGTTCGCTCAGCATCGACTCGGGGCTGAGACGCCACCGCTCGTCACCGGACTCGAGTTCGTAGGCCACGACACTCGGCGTCGAGTTGTCGTTGATGGCATTCACGTAGACGGCACCGTCGCCGATTGCCCACAGGTCGCCGTAGGACTCACGGCCGGGCCGGCTCCACAGCTGCTCGCCCGTCCTCGCATCGATGACGATGACCTCCCACTCAGGTGTTGGCGATGAACCCATCCAGGAGTGGTCGTAGCCGACCACGTATCCATCGGCGGCTGTTGGATGATCGAGCCTTGGCCCTTGCCAGAGCGTCGCACCGGTCGAGGCGTCGACCGCGATGAGCCTCGATGGCCCCATGGGAATCGTTACCGTGTCGCCCGGCGGGAGATCGGGGCCCGAGACGATTGCTCCGCCATCTGCGACGACGCCGGTGACGACCTCGGACGCGGCAGGGATCATCACCGTCGAGCCGTCGACGGCTGCGGGTCCGCGGGCGACGCCGACACCGGACTCGTCGAGAAGGAACACCTCGTCACTGGACCACAGCTGCGTCCCGCTGACGCGGTCCAACCCCACCAGCCCGCTCGGGACGGCCAGCACTGCCACCTCGTCAGTGTTCGCAAGTGGCGCCACCACGGGATCAGGGGCGCCCATGGACGCTGCGGCGCCACTGAGATCAGCCTCGGCGACCCGCCAGATGGTGTCACCCGAGTTGGCGTCGAGACCGACGATCGCGGCGCCGTTGTCATCGTCGACCGCAACGACCACGACCCCACTGCCCGCGAATGGCCCCAGCGGCCAGCCGAGCTGTTGACGCACGACCGGGACTCGCCACAACTCCTCTCCGCTTCGCGAGTCAACCGCGACCACCGCGTTGAGTTGGCCGAATTCGGACGCGCTCGCGGACGGGTCAGGCATTGTCGAATCGATGTAGACGATGTCGTCGGTGGCACCCCGGACCTCACGCCACGCCAGATCCGCGGAGCAGTACGTCCACTGGAACTCACCCGTTGTTGGATCGAGCGCCGCGAGGGTCGGCACCAGATTGTCCTCACATACCGGACCCGACGAAGGGTCATTGGACGACTCCACCGACGGCGCTACCACCGAAACGGTCGTGTCGGTGATCAACTCGCCAGGATCCTCCGACGCCGTCCGATCCGTCGTGCCACAAGCAGCCGAGACGACCACCGTCACCGCAGCTAGGAACCGAACCATCGACTTGCGGACCCTCACAACGACAGCCATCGCGACTCCGATCCTCATTACGACGCGCTCGCTCAGGAACAACACCATCGTCGCCACACGCGAGTCCACTGGACCAGTGCCAGAAGCCCTCACCCACCATCGACCCGCCGACCGGAGGCGTCCGGTTGAGGACCGCGTATCGGGCACCCCCCTTGTGCACCGACGTGGCGTGGCCGGTACCCAGTGGCCGGCGGTTTGTCGAAGGGCGTCGTTCTGCATGCTGATATCGAGCGATCTTCGATGTGACTCGGTATCGATGGGGTCGGCTGGCCGAGGGGGAAGCCCTTGCCGACGAGCGTCATACATGATAGTCACTGTGTATGACGATGATCAGTTTCAGAGTCGACGACAATGAAGCTGCAGCGGCGCAACGGTGGGCAGACGAGCTCGGTATCGACAAGTCCGAGCTGCTGCGCGAGGCGCTGCACCGCCACCTCACCCGACTCGCATCTGAACACGACGCAGACACCTGGCTGGACCACCCACTCACCGACGACGAGACAGCAATCGGCCAGATCGCCGATTGGGGGCCAGCAGAAGACTGGACGGACTGGGTCGATGCAACGCGGTGAGGTGTGGTTCGCAGCAACACCCGGCGGCGATCGCCCCGTTCTCGTGCTCACCCGAGACCCAGTCGCCGATCGCATTGGATCGGTCGTCGTGGCGGCGATCACGCGAACGGTCCGAGGGCTCGTCTCCGAACTCGAACTCACCGCCACCGATGACGGCGTCCCAACGGATTGCGTCGTCAACTTCGACAACATCCACACCATTCCGAGAAACGCCTTCCGCCGACCCGTCGTCAAGCTTGGACCCACACGGCTCGCCCAGGCTTGCCAACGCCTGCGCGACGCCACCGGATGTTGAGACGACTTCAGCCCGCCCGGTCGTCGAACCGCGCGTCGAGAGCGTGTTCGCGCCCAGATCGTTCGGGCCCGGAGTCGGTCGTCAGGCGGGCAGGGTCGAGTCGTCGACCCAGCTGCCGTGGAAACCGAAAGGCACACGTTGTGGGAGATGGATCCGAGCGACCGGATCGCTGCCGGGCGCCGATGCATCGAGGATGACGAGGTCGGAGGAGTCCTCGGACGCGTTGTACACGAAACCGATTGCCCAGCCCTCGTCTTCGCCAGCAGCATCATCGTCTTGCACGAAGACGAACTCACTGGGGAACGCGTCAGGCCCGAGGTCGTAGGTGGATTGCGTGCCGGTGACGACATCCCACTTCACGACGACTCCGGGTTCACGGAGGGTGGTTTCGCTGCCGTCGCGGTGGGTCACTCCCCAGCCGTACCGGTGCGGAAGGCCGACGACGCGGTCGTCGACGCGCGAGAAGGCGTGCGTCCCCTCGTCGATGCGCTGCTCGTTGACGGCACCCGATGCCAGGTCGAACGTCCATCGGTGCAGATGTGCCGGTGGGGTGTAGACCTCCGGTTCCATCGACATCGACGCGTGACGACCCACATCGCACACCACCACGTTGTCGTCGACGTAGGCGTTGAGGGGGTGGAACACGTAACACGGATCGATCTCGAACCAGCGGATGTCCGCGTTCGTACCCATGCGCGGCATGATGCCGATGCGGGCGCCGTAGGTGTCGTCCCACCCGATCGGCGACTCCAGGTTCGTCAGATCGAACACGATCGGCAGGTCCATGAAGATGGCGTGGTCGCGGGTGATCATGAAGTCGTGCATCATCGTGCCCTTCGGCACGGCGATCTCGGCGGAGTGCACGAGCGCTCCGCCGGCATCGAGCACGTGGTAGGTCAGGAAGGGCGGGAGCGGGGAGTAGCCGAAGAAGTGCAGCTCTCCGGTTTCGGGGCACAGCTTCGGGTGTGCAGTGAACGCCGTCGTCAGCTTGCCACCGAAGTCGTCACAGCCGATCGTGTCGAGTTCGGGGCTCAGCTCATACGGAAGGTGGAGCTCCTCCAGCGCCCAGATCCGTCCGGCATGGGCGAGCACACTCGTGTTCCCCGAGCCGGCCGTCGGGTCGGCGAACACCGCCGGGTCGGTTGCGTCCAATCCCCTCACGAACTTGGTGGTCTGGACGTACCGGTTGCGATACCAGACAGCGTTGCCGGCATCGAGGCGCACGCCGTGCACCATCCCGTCACCGGCGAACCAGTGACTCGACATCCCCGAGGGCGGATTGGATCCGGTTCGCAGGTAGCGGCCCGACAGCGACGGCGGGATGGAACCCGTGACTCGGAGGTCGACGTCGGTGACCTCGTCGAAGACGGGCCCGAAGTTCCCTTGGAGGTACCACGGAGTATGACCTGGGTCCGTACGGGGGGCGATGTCGAGATCTGTCATTCCACCATCCTGGCAGAAGACATCCAGAGCGAGCTTCCCGGAACGATCGGGCGGTCAGACGGTGCGACGTCCGGAATCGGTCGACGGTCCGCCACCACGTCTGGGCCACACGTTGACCATGTTGCGGGTCCGGTCAGCGAGCAGCCGAGCGCACGAGAAAGACTGGTCACGTGGACGAATCGGACGAAGACGACGTTCAGGCCGAGGAGCGACGTGTCGAGTGGAACGGGAGCTGACTCCCCGATCGGGCCGGACGACGCCGGCAACGCCGTCATGCACGGGGTGGGTCTCGTCGTTGGCGGCTGGCGCTGGTTCGTCGGCAAGCTGAGCAATCGGACCGGGGCGGAGTAGGCGCCCAGTCTCGCCATGGCCAGCTGCTGGGAGCTTGTCGCCGGGGGGCTCGCGGACTGCATCCGCCAGCCCTGTCGGAGCAGAGCGCTTCGGTTCAGCTGGCGCGAGCGGCGC
>JBGSII010000532.1:0-17722 GCA_041742555.1 Ilumatobacteraceae bacterium | reverse complement strand
CCGGCGCGTCATCCGGTCTCGGACGGCACTTCGCCGTCCTGCTCGCCGCACACGGCGCCCGAGTGGTCGCTGCGGGTCGCCGGATGGAACGGCTCGCCGAGGTCACGCAGGAGATCACCGAAGCCGGCGGCACGTGCATGCCGCTGCAGCTCGACGTCACCGACGCGGGCGCTCTTGCCGAGGCCGTGACCACGATCGAACGGCACCTCGACGCCGTGCAGATCCTGGTCAACAACGCCGGAATCCCCGACGCGCAGTACGCAACCAAGATGCCGCTGGAGTTGATCGACCAGGTGCTCGACACGAACCTACGCGCCCCCTTCGTCCTGTCCTGCGAAGTCGCCCGTCGACTGATCGACCTGGGGCTCCCGGGCCGCATCGTCAACATCTCGTCGGTGGGAGGATTCCACTACGCCGGCGGCGGGGCGGCGCTCTACTCGATCAGCAAGGCTGGAGTGAATCGACTGACCGAGACGCTCGCGGTCGAGTGGTCGAAGTTCAACATCAACGTCAACGCGATCGCTCCCGGGCTCTTCGCGTCGGAGATGTCCGACGGCATGATCGAGCGGATGGGCGACCTCACCAGGGTGTTCCCGCGCAAGCGGATCGGCCAGCCCGAGAACCTGGACAGCACCCTGCTCTACCTGGTTTCGCCTGCTTCCGAGATGGTCACGGGAACGATCATCAAGGTCGACGACGGCCAGGGCGGCCGGTGACGGCCTCACCGGTCCGTTCGGACCCTGTCCGTCCGGACCCGACCCGAAAGGACAGGGTTGGACTCAGGCGTGTGGTGTGACGAGCGCCTTGTCGCCGGTGGCCATGCGGGCGTAACGCTTCACCTGCTCCGGATCGACCGCGTCCGCCAACGACAATCGGGTGCCGTACGTGCTGGCAAACGTCGTGGTGATCTCATCGGCGACGCGCTGGCGGAGCCGGTCGGCAGCCTCCTGCCCGATCTTGATCAGGAACGGCGTGAGCAACCAACCACCGAGTCCCCACGACATGCCGAAGTCGCGTCGCAACGTGGTCGGGCTTCGGTCGAGTCCACCGTAGATGTACACCTGCTTGTGGGTGTCCGAGCCATAGCGGCTGAACTCTCCGGCCTGCTCCCCTGCCACCTTCTCCATTCGTGAGAGCAGGATGCTGGGGAGGTCGCCGCCGCCGATGGCGTCGAACGCGATCGTGGCGCCAGTGGCGCGCAACGCATCGGTCACGTCGTCGACGAAGGTCTCGGCGCTCGAGTCGACGACGTGCTGCGCGCCGAGGCTCCGGAGTTGCTCGACGTGATCCGGGTTGCGAACGATGTTGACCAGGCCGACTCCGTCGTCGAGGCAGATCCGGTTGAGCATCAGGCCGAGGTTCGATGCGCCGACGGTGTGGATCAGCGCGTGGTGGCCCTCGGCCCGCATGGTCTCGACCATGCCCAGCGCCGTGAGCGGGTTGACGAACGCCGCCGCTGCGTCAGCAGGATCGGTGCCGTCCGCCATTGCGAGACATTGGCTGACGTGCAGTGTGCGGTACTGGGCATACGCGTTGCCGGACAGGAAGCCGACCGTCTTGGCGAGAAGCGCCTGAGCTGCGGGCGACGATCCGGCGGCGACCACCACGCCGCCGCCCTCGTTGCCCACCGGCATCGCCTTGCCGAGGCGGCCCCGTTGGGCAGCGACCGCGAGCTCCGTGACCGGTACGGCGACCGCGTCGAGGATCCCATCCCCGGCCGGCAGTCCGGCGCTGGCGTCACCGCCGGCAAACATCATCCCGAGATCCGATGGATTGATCGGTGCCGCCTCGACGCGCACGACGACCTGATCGTCGGACGGCTCGACGACCTGGGCCTCGCGGATCGCCAGCCTGACAACACCGTCGTCGGTGAGGGTCGATCGGAGTTCGAGTGCGGTGGCGGGAAGCACGAATGACATTCATCCACTCAACCACATCGCCACGACCACCTCCGACGCGGACTCATCACGAGCGACGGGAACGGCGACGGGCCGGAACTCCTAGGCTCGTCGGTGTCCATGGCTGCCAAACCTCGAATCCCGCTCCCAACCTCGCGACGCAAGGCCGCTCAGGCTGCCGTGCTGCTGGCCATGTCCTTACTGCAAGACGAGCGCGTCCGCGACCAGCTGCGAAAGGCCCCGGCTGCAGCCAGGGACTGGGCAGCCGCTCGTCGGGCCGATGATGGGGTGTCGCGGCCGGCCGGGGTGCGCGACCGGCTCGATCCGACCGCGCGGTTCGGGCAGAAGGGAATCGAACGCCGCATCGCTGCTCTCGATCGGAACGCCCGCCTGGTCTTCCCCGACCCGACCGACCCCAACGGGCTGGTCATTCTCGACGCGATCGACGAGTTGAGCCGCGCCGCGTCGATCTCGGCGACGATGCCGTTGAACGAGCGCCGCAAGGCTCGGGTCCGGATTTCCGACGAACTCACGCGCCTCGAACGCGCCCTCGTCGACGCGGTGCTCCCACCGGCCGCACCGACCCAGCGATGAGCGAAAGGACGCGTATCCGGTCCGTTCGCTCATCGCTCGGGATTCATGTCCGCCTGCGATGAGCGAAGCGACGCGTATCCGGTCCGTTCGCTCATCGCTCGGGTTTGTTGAGCGGGATCAGAACCCTCGGTCGTTGGTGCGCTTCTTGGGCGGGGCCTTGAACGGCGCCTCGATCAGCGCCTCGAACTGCTGATCGTCGGGCTGCTTCGGGTCGTTCAGGTTCTGGAGATACTTCTTGATCGCAGCGCGCGCCGGCGGCACGTGGGCGCCCTTGAGGCCGACCGATCGGCTCATCGCGTCCTTGGCCTTGGCGACACGCTCCTTGCGGATCGCCTTTTCCTCGTCGGAGTACGTCTTGTGCACCTTGTTGGTTCGAGCCTCCTCGGCCGCCTTCCGGTCGGCTTCGGCTTGCTGGAGCGGGGTGAGTTTGGCCTGGGCCATGGTTTCGTTTTCCTTCTGATCGGACGGACCGAGGAGGGTACCCGTCTCGTCTGCCGACGACATCGCACACGACCACAGTCGGTCGGACGTCATCGGTTCCTGGCGCGTGCACGGTTCGCGCGCTGATGATGCAGTGTTCTCGTGGCACACTGCCACCATGTCCACTGGTCCCTCGAACGGCGGCGGAGGTTCAGTGTTCGACCCGCCGGATCCGTCGCTGCGCGCCGGCATCGAACCGCACGAACGGGTGGTGTCCGATCCGGGCGCGCCGGTGATCATCGGCGTCTCGTTCGACCGCCAGGTCCTGGCCCAGCAGTACCTCCTCGCCATGGGCGGGTTGAAGGAGACCGGCGCACTCGAGCTCCTGGACGCCGTGGTCGTCAACAAGAGCGCAGACGGCACGGTCAAGGTGGTCGAGACGATCGACCCGACGCCCGGACGCGCCGCGCTCAGCGGAGCGATGTGGACGAGCCTGCTCGGCCTGGTGCTCGGCGGTCCGGTCGGTTGGGTCGCGGGGCTCGGCATCGGTGCGGCCTCGGGCGTCGTCACGGCGAAGATCGTCGATCTCGGCATCCCCGACGAATGGGTTGCCTGGTTCCGCGACGCGGTCGAGCCGGGAACGTCAACCGTCGTGATCCTCGCCGATCACGTCTCGGTACGGGCCCTCGCTCAGGAGGCCAAACGATTCGCCGGGGCCGAACTGCTGTACACCTCGATGCCCGATCAGGCGTACGAACAACTACGCGAGGCGCTGGAATCCTGACGCTCGGTCGGTCAGATCACGCAGCTGCGACGGTGCGCCGCACGGCGCCATCGAGCACGAGCCGGGAGAACTTCGGGCACGTGTCGAGCACGGTGGCGAACTCGGCTCGGTTGAGCACGTAGACGCTGGAGTCCACGGTGGCGGTCACCGAGGCGGTGCGGGGCTTGAGCGTCAGCAGCGCCAACTCGCCGATCACCGCGCCGGGACCGGCCGGAATCGTGTGGTCACCGAGGTTCACGCTGAACTCTCCATCGATGACGACGAAGCACTCACGGCCGAAGTCGTCACGGTGCATGATCTCCTCGCCGGCGCGGATGCTGAGGGTGGTGGCCAGCCGATCGAGCTGTTCGAGTTCACCGACGGGAACCGTGACCGCCAACTCGCTGGCGAGCAGTGAGGGGTGGAGTGAGCGCTTGCGAGTGAACATGTCGTTCCTGGTTCTCTTCGATGCGGATTCGGGGGGCGAATCCGGGCCTGCTGTTCGTGCTGTCGATGACAGCGATCAGTACAACCGGTCCATCGGCACCCCATTCCCATCACATCGATAGATCATGAAGATATCCGCCATCACAACGGGAGATCTCATCGCCGTTTGCGTACGAATTCGGCTGACCCGCCCCATCCAAATCTGCACACAAACGATCGAGATGGGCTCGTCCCGCCGATCGACTGACCGGCCCGCTGGGCGCTCGGTCAGTCGTTCGGGAACCAGTTGGCATGGAAACCGATCGGCACCCGCGCCTGCATCTTCACGCGAGCGACCGGCCCGGCCGACACGTCGCGTGCATCGATGATCGCCAGCTCGGACGTCTCGGTCGCACGATCGGTGACGAACGACATCAGCCAGCCGTCGTGCTCGGCCGTTCCGTGTGGATCGGCGGCAAAGACGTGCTCGCCGCTGACCTCACTCGGCGCGTAGGTGTGCTGCGCCGACGTGCCGCGCTCGTAGTCGTACTGCATCACGCCATTGAAGTCGAAGTTGAACTCCCAACCCTGGGCGGTGCTGTCGTAGCCGAACCGGTTGCGCTGGCCGATCACCGCGTCGTTGACGCGAGGGAACTCGCCGGGCACGTCGTCGGTCTGCTCGTCGGTGACCGATCCGGTCTCGAGGTCGATCTCCCAGCGCCAGGGCATCGGCTCACGTGCCGCACCGGGCTCGGCCTCGAACCCACCGGGCATGTCCTCCATCCTCGGGGCGCGGATCTCGATCGTGTCACCGTCATCCCACGCGTTGGAGAAGTGGACGACGTAGCAGTTGTCGATCTCGAACCAGCGGATGTCCGACGAGGTGCCGCGTCGCGGCATGATGCCGATTCGGGTGCCGTTGTCGGGCCGCCAGCTCAGCGCCGGTTCGCCCGACATCATTGCGTCGAGGTCGAAGACGGCCGGAGCGTCGAAGAAGATTGCGTACCGCGCGGTGATCGCGAAGTCGTGCATCATCACGCCGGCCGGCAGATCGATGTCGGCGCTGTGGACGAGTTGTCCCGAGGCGTCGACCTCGTGGTAGCGCAGGTACGGCGCCATCGGGCTGTACCCGAAGAAGATCATGTCGCCGCTGACCGGATCGACCTTCGGATGTGCGGTGAACGGCCCGTCGAAGCGGCCACCGAAATCGCACTCGCCGAGCGTTCGCAGATCGCGGTCGAACTCGGTCGGCAGACACGCCTCCATCAGGCTGAAGTACCGGCCCGCATGGCGGACCGTCGCGGTGTTCGCCGTGTTCTTCATCATGCCGCCCTCGCGCATGACGTCGTCGTCGGGGAACGAGAAGTTGCTCATTCCGCCGTAGCAAGCGCGCCCGCGGGCGCGCTCGGCGAGCAGCCCCTTGGACTCGATCCACCGATTCCGATACCGGGCCGTACCGTCTTCGATGTAGACAGCGTGCAACATGCCGTCACCGTCGAAGGGGTGATATGCGCCCATCGGGGCGAACTGCGGGTTCGGTCCCGTGCGCACGAACATTCCGTTGAGTGCCGCGGGAATCTCTCCCACGACCTGGAGTGCGGCGTCGTCTCGTTCCTCGAAGACCGGGGCGAGCGCGCCCTGCAGGAACGGCGTGTTCCAGGTGTCGGGCTCGGTGACGGTCATGCTCCGCCCGCGATCGACGAGTCGATCCAGTTGCCGTGGAACCCGAACGGGATCCGCGGGAGCTCGATCGAGGCGACCGGAGTCTGGTCCATCGTGGCGGCGTCGAGCACGATGAACGTGCTCGAGTCGGTCTCGGCCTCGTACACGAACGTCATCAGGTAGCCGTCGTCCTCGGCGGTCCCGCCATCCGCGGGGACGAACACCGGCTCGCCCGACAGACGGCCCCGACCGAGCACGTGCTCGACACGCTCGCCGGTGTCGCGGTCGTACTTGATGATGGCGCCGGTCTGGTTCGCCGGGTCGGTGTAGTCGGGGTTCTCGGGGATGCCCATCATGTAGCCGAAGCGGTGCTTCAGCCCGACGACCGAGTCGGCGACCCGCGGGAACTCGGCGGGGCGGTCGTCGATCTGCTCTTCGCGCACCTTGCCGGTCGTGGTGTCGATCGTCCAGCGCCACAGCTCGGGCGGCGGGAAGTCCATCATCGAGTCGCGCCAGATGTGATCGAGGCGAGCGACGTCGAGCACGATCGTGTCGCCGTCCTCGTAGGAGTTCATCGGGTGGAACACGTAGCCGGGTTCGATCTCGTACCACGTCACATCGGCGTCGCTGCCCGTGCGTGGCATCACGCCGAGGCGCGCCGGGTAGTCGTCGTCCCAGCGGATCGGCATCTCGCCGCGCATCGCCATCTCGAGGTCGAACACGGCCGGAAGGTCCATGAAGATCACGCTGTTCCGTGTGACGTTGAAGTCGTGCATCATCGTCGGGCCGCCGACGGTGATCTCCTCGGTCTGCACGAGCTGTCCGTCGGCGGACACCCGCAGGTAACGCAGGTAGGGCTCGAACGCCGAGTAGCCGAACGCGAGCATCTCGCCGGTCACCGGGCAGACCTTGGGGTGTGCGGTGAACGACCCGGTGAGAGCGCCACCGAAGTCGAGCGGGCCGACGGTGTCGAGGTTGCCGTCGAGCACGTACGGGAAATGCCCCTCTTCGAGCGCCAGGATCCGACCGGCGTGGCCGAACACGTGCGTGTTCGCCTTCGACGCCGTCATGTCCATCATCACCGCAGGGTCGAGGATGTCGACGCTCGGGTCCTCGATGAATGGGGTGCGCACGTAGCGGTTGCGATACCACTCGGCCGAGCCATCACGCAGGCGCACGCCGTGCACCATGCCGTCGCCGAAGAACGGGTGATCGCTCAGCCCGGTCAGCGGATTGGCGCCATTGCGGACGTAGCGACCGTCGAGTTCGGGCGGGATCGATCCGGTGACCCGGAGGTCGGTGAGCGTGCGCTCCTCCGTCACCGGCCTGCCGTTGCCCAGCAAGTGTGTCGGTGTGGTGTCGTCGATCGTGGTCATCGCGGGTCCCCTCCTCTGATGGGTCGTTGATCCGAAGCGTAGCCCACCTGGTCGATTCAAATCTACTCACGGTAAATATCCGCCCGTCCGCCTCCGACCGAAGCGTCCCGCGGCACTAGCGTCCAGGCATGACACAGACCGGACGTTGCCTCTGCGGCAACATCACGTACGAACTCACCGGCGACTTGATCGCCACGGCGGTGTGCCATTGCGACCACTGCCAGCGCCAAGGGGGTTCCGCGTTCTCCGTGAATCTCATCGCCATGGAGAACCAACTCGCCGTGTCCGGCGACCTCAGTACGTTCGAAGATCGCGGCGAGCACGGTGACGCCGTGTACGTGTACCGCCGGTTCTGCGGCTCATGCGGCTCACCGATCTACTCGGCGATGATCGAGCCGGCAGGCCTGATCGCCGTGAAGGCAGGCACCCTCGACGACAAGTCGGAGGTCGCGCCGATGGTCCAGGCGTGGGGCGAACAGAAGCAACCATGGGTGGACCTTCCCGGGATGCAGGTGTCGCTCGATCGGGAGTGACTCGCTGCTGCGGTGATGACCGCCTCGGCACCTACTTCGTGAGCCTGCGGAGCTGGAATGCCGACACGCAGAGGAACAGCCCGAACGTGATCAGGTAAAGGCCTGCGATCCATGCGATCACCGTCACGGTCGGCGCCGGCCACGCGACGACGACGATGCCGGCGGCGATGGAGAGCAGTCCGCCGAACACCCCGAGCCAGCGACGATCTCTGCTGCTGTCGGCGATCGATCCGATCAGTTCGATGATCCCGCCGATGATCCAGACCACGCCGAGCAGCACGGCGAGGACCGCCACGGTCTCGAACGGGTTTCGCAGCACGACGATGCCGACGACGATGCCGAGAATTCCGACGAAGCCGGTCCAACCGGGAGACGTCGTGTCGTGGGAGAACGCCGTCACGAGACGGTAGATCCCGTAGACGAGGATCTGCAGCCCCACCAGCACGGAGATCACCGTCAGGGTTTCTTGCGGCCAGGAGATCACCACGATGCCGAGTGCAACGGTGATGAGACCCATCACGAACACCGCGGGCCATTCCCGTGCAAGTCGCAGACTGTCCAGCCCGGTCCCGGAGTTGGTGGTGTTGCTCATGTGATGCCTTTCGTCGTTGGTGGCCAGAAGCTAGTTGGTCCTGTCCGAGCGTCGGGGGACGCCGCATCGCGGTTCGCGGTTCGCGTGAACCCGTGCGGCAATAATTGCCGCACGGGTTCACGAGAACGCGACCGGCGAGAGGGTGACGAGCGGTGACGACCGAGATCGAACAGGACAGCGAAGTGCGAGGGTCGCCGGCCGCCATCGCCGGGCTGGTGTTCGCCGCGCTGTTCGTGGTCGGTTGGGCACTGATTCAGCAACGGCCTGCGCTGAGCGCCTCCGACCAGGAACTCATCGACTACTTCAGCGATCCGGCCAGTCGCCGCGCATCGCTGATCGCCGGGTTGTACATCATTCCGTTCACGGCCATCGCCTTCGTGTGGTTCATGGCGGCCCTGCGAGCACGCTTCGTCGGCACCGTCGGACGTGAGAACACGCTGCTGTCGACGGTCCACCTGGTGGCCGGTTCGCTGTTCGTCGCCGCCCTGTTCCTGATCGCCGCGGTCGAGCTCGCCATGGTGTGGATGGTCGATTCCGCCGACGGCGAGACCGTGTACATCGCGTCGGCGCGAGCGATGTTGGCGCTGGGAACCGCGCTCGCGCAGATGGTCGGGCTGCGGTCGGCCGCGGTCTTCATCGCGGTCACGACGACCCGTGCGAAGCGGTCTGGGCTCTTCCCCCGATGGTTCGTCGCCGCGAGCTTCGTCATCGCCGTGGTGCTCCTGCTCGCGGCGACGCGAATCGGCGGTATCGGGCTGCTGATGCCGCTCTGGGTCGGCGGCTCGAGCATCCTCGTGCTGCTGCGTCGTCGCCTTCGCCCGGAAGGTGACGATCCTCGGACTGGGCACCAGGTCACCCCATGACGGAAACCTCCGTTGCGGTCCTCACGCTGCTGATACTCGGATGGTCGGTGTTCTCCGGCGCGCTGGCTCGCCACGACATCACCGGTCCGTTCGTGTTCGCTGCTGCTGGGTTCGTCCTGGCCAACCCCGACTGGGGCCCGCTCACCGTCGACGTCGACACCGCCTCGGTCCACCTGATCGCCGAGATCACGCTTGCGCTCGTCCTGTTCTCGGACGCCTCGAGGGTCAACGTCGTCGACTTGAAGAACGACTTCGCGGTGCCGTTGCGGCTGCTGGGTGTGGGACTCGTGCTGTCGGTGATACTCGGCAGTGCCCTGGCCGGGTGGGCGCTGGGATCGATTCCGTGGGCGCTCGCCGGTTTCGTCGGCGCGGCGCTGGCCCCGACCGATGCAGCGCTCAGCGTGGCGGTCATCAACGACGACCGCATCCCGGTGCGCCCCCGACGGGTGCTCAACGTCGAGAGCGGGCTCAACGACGGCATCGTGACGCCGATCGTCGTCTTCATGCTCGCGGTGGCCGCGAGCCAGCTCGGTGTCGTGAGCGAGAGCGAGTCGTTCGAGGCGAAGACGG
Source organism: Ilumatobacteraceae bacterium (assembly GCA_041742555.1). Classification (GTDB taxonomy): domain Bacteria; phylum Actinomycetota; class Acidimicrobiia; order Acidimicrobiales; family Ilumatobacteraceae; genus Sva-07. Next base: position 8,025 of record JBGSII010000532.1, on the reverse strand, counting down.
CAATCCGCGAGCTGGGCGGTGGGGTTCTCGTCGGCGTGGGTCTCGGCATCGGCGGAGCGCTGCTGATCTCGACCGCCGCTCGGAACGGCTGGATCGGCAGCGGTGGCCGGCGGCTGGCGACCCTCGCCGTCGCCGTCGCCTCATTTGCCGTCGCGGTGGCGTTCGACGTCAACGGTTTCATCGCCGCGTTCGTCGCCGGGATCGCGTTCGGGGCGATGCTGGATCGTCAGGTCGTCGATCCCGAGCGGGCAGTCGAACTGCCCGAACTCGGCGGCGAGCTGCTCGCCCTCATCGTGTGGTTCCTGTTCGGTTCCATCCTCGTGCCGCTGGCGATCGAGCACCTCGACTGGCGGACACTGGTCTATGCGATGGCGAGTCTCACGGTCATCCGCATGGTCCCGGTCGCGCTGAGTCTCATCGGTTCCGGACTCGACCGGCCCAGCGTGCTGTTCATCGGGTGGTTCGGACCGCGCGGACTCGCCTCCGTCGTCTTCGCTCTCCTGGCCATCGAGGAGCTCGGAGAGGCGTTGCCGGAGGTCGACCGAGCCGTTGGCGCTGTGGTCCTGACCGTGACGCTCAGCGTGGTGCTCCACGGAGTGAGCGCACGTTCGGGCGGCCTGCGTTACATCCGCAGCGAGCAGCAGTCGTCAGATGGCCAGATCCCGAACAGCCGCCGCCGATTCCTCGCCCCGAGTTCCGATGCAACGGTGATCGAGCGGTGATCGTTCGGGCGGACTCTGCTACCTTGCGGCGCGTTCGAAAAGGGGGATGAGTGGGCAACACAAGATCAGCAGAGCGCGCGCACCGCGCCCCGGTGCTCCAGGGAATCCTGCCCGTGAACAAGTCCAAGATCGGGATCGACGTGATCGCGGGTGTCACGCTGGCGACGCTGGCGATCCCCGAGGTGATGGGGTACTCGTCGATCGCCGGGATGCCGGTGATCACCGGGCTGTACACGATGCTCGTGCCGCTCCTCGTGTTCGCGCTGCTCGGATCGTCCCGCCACCTCGTCGTCGGCGGCGACTCGGCCACCGCGGCCATCCTCGCCGCCGGACTCGCCGGAATGGCGACGGCGCAGTCGGACGAGTACGTCGCACTCGCAGGAATGGTGGCGCTGCTCGCCGCGCTGTTGCTGTTGATCGCCCGGCTGATCGGGCTCGGATTCCTCGCCGACTTCATGTCCCGAACGGTGCTGATCGGGTTCATGACCGGCGTGGGCATCCAGGTCGCCTGCGGCCAGGTCGGCGGGATGCTCGGTCTCCCGAAGGGCGAGGGCTACACGATCGACGGCTACACGATCGACAACACCCTGGCCACGTTGGCGAGCACCCTGGAGGACATCGCCGACATCAGCTGGAGCACGACGGCGGTGACCGCGGCGGTCCTCGTCGTCATCCTCGGGCTGAAGAAGTTCGCTCCGAAGATTCCCGGGGCACTGATCGCGGTGCTCGGATCGATCATCATCAGCTGGCAGTGGGATCTGGCGGATGACGGCGTCGCAACGCTCGGCCCTGTCCCCAGTGGCCTGCCGAGCATCACCTTCCCGTCGGTTGCGTTGGGCGATCTCCCAGCGCTGCTGGGTACGGCGGCGTCGATCTTCGTCCTGATCCTCGCCCAGAGTGCGGCGACCTCGCGTGCGTACGCCGCGAAGTTCAATGACCAGTTCGACGAGAACGTCGATCTCGTCGGACTCAGCGCCGCGAACGTCGCTGCTGGCTTCACCGGGACGTTCATGGTCAATGGCAGCCCGACCAAGACTCAGATGGTCACCGGCGCCGGCGGACAGAGCCAGATCGCATCCCTGACCACGGTCGGCGTGGTCGGGCTCGTGCTGTTGTTCCTGACGAAGCCGCTCCAGTACCTGCCGGAGGCGGTGTTGTCGACGGTGGTGTTCCTGGTCGGCATCGAACTCGTCGACATCGCCGGGATGCGCCGGGTCTGGCGCCTGCGCAGGAACGAGTTCGTCGTTGCGGCAGTGACCGCTGCGACCGTCGTCGTGGTCGGGGTGCTGCAGGGCATCATCATCGCCATCGTGCTCTCGCTCATCGATCACCTCCGCCGGTCGTACCGGCCACCGACCGCCGTGCTGTCGTCGCTGACCGCGGAGGGAGCCGAGGACTGGGTCGCGGGCGAAGTGAGTCCGGACGAGCGCACCGAAGACGGTCTCGTCGTCTACCGATTCTCGGCTCCGCTGTACTACGCAAACGCCGAGCACTTCACCGAGGAACTCCTCGCCTTCGGCACATCTGACGACCCCCCCGACTGGGTGTGCGTCTACGCAGCGGCGATCGCCGACATCGACATCTCGGGCGGCGAGGCACTCAAGGCCGTCATCGGCAACCTGCGCGCAGCGGGTGTCACCCTGGTGCTCGCCGAAGTGATGCCGGAGGTGCGAACCGAACTGGACTTGTACGAGGTCACCGACCTGATCGGCGAGGACCACATCTTCACGTCGATCGCAGCGGCCGAACGGGCATTCCGAGCCCGGGCGACCACCTGAGCGTCAGAGGCCTCGCACCACCGAAACCCGGGCGCTGGCCTCGGCAGCGACCAGCGAGTTGTAGTCGAGTTCGGTCTGATCGGCGTAGGTCTCGGAGAAGTCGGCGATCGCCTGGTCGAACGTGTCGCCCGTACCGAGGTAGGAGGCAATGGCGATGCGATCGCCGGACCGTGCATGGGCGCGTGCCAGGGCACGACCGCACAGGGTTGCGTACAAGGTCAGGGTCGCCGGATCCATGAGTTCGACGGTGGCCGAACCCTTCCCGTCTCGGAGTTGGCGGACGTAGTAGTCGCGTTTGACACCGTCGACCCCCTCGACGGTCTCGTATCCGAGGAAGATGTCGCTGCTGGCCTGCATCAGGTGCTGGCCAGCGACGATCCTCTGCCCGCTGGACCGGTACCGGCTCGCGCCGGTGTAGGGCTCGAGCACCGATGGCTGCGCCTCCTTGGCCTGCAGGAAGAGTGGGTCGCTGTCGTCACGACCGAGCAGCAGGATGATCCACGCCCGCGTCCCGACGCTGCCGACGCCCACCACCTTGCGCGCCGTGTGCACCACTCGGAACTCCTCGAGCAGATGGCGTCGATCGGTCTGGAGTGTCTGGCGGTATCGGGCGATCAGCTCGTGGAGACTCGACGCGAGCTCCTCCCTACTGGGGCCGACCAGGATGTCCTCGATGGGCTCGATGAGCGGTGGGTCGCTCTTGATGCGACGTTCCCCGTTCACGACGTGGGTCAGCTTCTCGAAGGCCTGCAGGCTGTCCTTGGTCCGAGCCTTGTCGAGGTTCGCCTCGGCACGCTTGCGAACCTTCGCGGAGGCCGACTTGCCGGCTTGTTCGACGAAGCCGGCGACGTCGAGCGAGGTGTACCACACCGCCAGGTTCGTCATCCCGGCGAACTCGGCCATCGCGTTCCGATACGACGCCGAAACCGCAACCAGAGCCTTGCGGCGCTCCTTGCTGGTGAACCCGTTGTCGCGACCGGCGATCGCGAAGCTGGCGGCGAGACGCTTGACATCCCATTCGAACGGCCCAGGATTGGTTTCGTCGAAGTCGTTGATGTCGAACACCATGCGACGCTCAGGGGTGTTGAACACGCCGAAGTTCATCAGGTGGGCGTCGCCGCACAGCTGCACGTTCAGTCCCGACCGGACTCCTCCGGACAGGTCCGAGGCCATGATGAGCGCCGCGCCGCGGTAGAAGGTGAACGGCGACACGAGCATCCGGCCGTACCGAATCGGGACGAGTTCGGGGACGCGGGTCTGCGCTTGCTGCTCGAGCAGATCGATGGGATCGGGGCGCGCGACCCCAGTGTTCAGCTCGGCGTGGCTGGAGCGCGGCACCTCGCGGCGCGCTGCCTTGCCCCGGGCGACTCGCTCGTCGACCGTGAGGTGCGGCACCACGACCCGCTTGGTTCGTGCTGAGCTGGTTCGGGGCGCGCGCTTGGTGGTCGTCGGTGTCGTCACGGTCGCAGTGTAGAGCGGCCGGTCAGCGGCGATCGCGTCGGTCTTCTCGGCGATCCTGTCGGCGGTTCACGCCGTGGGAGACCACGGCGGCTGTTCCGACGACGGCTGCGGTTCGCGCAACCGGCGCTCCGACGACGCCGCGGCGTGCAGCTCGTGCTGGGCGAAGGGGCATGTCATTCTCCTACGGTCATCGAGGCTTCTTCGGCCTCGAGGGATGCGATGATGGCCTGGGTGGGGATGCGTCCTGAGGCAACCAGTTGTCCTCCTGCCCGCCGAGCTGCCGCGCCGAATGGCGCCGCCCAGGCGTTCTCCCAGACGATGACGCCGGCGGTGGTGCCGGCGGCCATCGCCTCGGCGAGGTGCGCGACGTCCTCCGCCGCGAGGATTTCGGCGATCTCGCCTTCGAGGGCGATCAGCTCGTCGACGGCATCGAGATCGTCGATCTCGAACGCCTCGATCGAACCGTCGTCGTCCTTGCGCAGGATGAGGATGTCGAGCACGCGGATGATCCCCCGCTCGACGAGTGAGGCCAACTCGGCCGCCATCTCGCCGGTGAAGTTCGCTGCATCCGGCGGGAACTCCACCACCAGGTAGTCCACTGGTCCGAGCTCTTCGAATTCGTCCATCACACGATTCCTTTCCAGGCCCACAGCCCGACGGTTGACGAGTCGGGACGACTCGGCACCAGCGTCATACCTCCGAGACGGTGGAGCATCACCCATCCCGGGTGATCGTCGGTCACCTCCACGATCGGAGGAGCGATTGCAGCAGGGGTCAGACCCCTGCTGCAATCGGTCAACCGGCGGCGCCGTGTCCCATGGCCTGGACGCTCGCGTGTTGGTGGAGTTCCTGTTCGGCTTCGTGGTGGGTGGGCTTGAGGTCGAACACGACCTTGCGCACGATGCCGTTGAACTCGTACGGCTTCTGCGCCGCGTACCGGCGGTCGACGACCAAGCCGTTGTCTCGGCTGATGTCCATGCCCGCGTACGTCGAGAAGGCAACCGGCACCGTCCGGTCGATACGACCCTCCCCGATCTGACGGTCGTTCGCCCAGAGCGTGACCGTCCCGGCCGTGCCGGGCTTCGGTTCATCGGCCTCGAAGAGCATCTTCACCGACACCTCACCGATGGGCAGCGGTTCGGTGGCCTCCTGGTAGTAGGTCTCCACGCCGAGGAACGAGTACGTGTGGTGCAGGATCCCGTTCGAGTCGACCCAGACCGAGAAGCCGCCGATCTCGTCGGCGTTGGCGACGATGACACCTTCTGCGCCGCCCTCGGGAACGACGAGGTCGGCTTCGATCGCGAACGAGCGGCCTGCGATTCGCGGCACCATGCCTCGTTGGATGTTCTGGACGTCGCCGTAGAACGTGAACCTCGTCTCGGTCGGCAGTGGCGGCAGGATGCCGAAGAACACGCAGAACCCGCCGAGAAGCGGGAGCACCTTGTTGCGTTCGGCCTCACTCCAGAAAAGCTCCTGCAGCTCGGCGAGCTTGTCGGGCTGCTGGGCGGCGAGATCGTTTGCCTGCGTGAAGTCGTCGGGGAGGTAGTAGAGCTCCCACACGTCGTTGGCGGGGTCGTAGACGCCAGGAGCGAAATGTTGGAGCGTTTCGGGCGAGAAGTCCCACGGTTTGCGGTCGAGTCGTGCGCACGCCCACCAGCCGTCCTGGTAGATCGCGCGGCTGCCCATCGACTCGAAGTACTGGACCGTGTGGCGTTCCTCGCCGTCGGGGTCATCGAACGTGTGCAGGAAGCTCGTGCCGTCCATCGGTTCCTGCTCGATTCCGTCGACCAGCTTCGGCTCGGGGATTCCGATCGCCTCGAGGATGGTCGGCCCGATGTCGATCGTGTGCGTGAACTGTGAGCGGACCTCACTGCTGGCCGGGATCCGTTCGGGCCACGCCACGACCATCGGGTCACGGGTGCCGCCCAGATGGCTGCCGGTCTGCTTGCCCCACTGGAACGGCGTGTTGCCCGCCCATGCCCACGCTGACGCGTAGTGCGGAGCGGTCTCGATGCCGCCGAGCGCCTCGACACCGCCGTAGCGATCGATCAGTTCGAGTTGCTGCTCGGGTGTCAGCGGGACACCGTTCAGGAATGTCGTCTCGTTGAACGACCCGGTGATGGTGCCTTCCATGCTGGCGCCGTTGTCGCCCCAGATGTAGAAGATCAGCGTGTTGTCGAGGTCGCCCATCTCCTCGATCGAGTCGAGGAGGCGACCGACGTTCCAGTCCGCGTTCTCGGAGAAGCCTGCATAGACCTCCATCTGACGCACGTACAGTTCCTTCTCGGTCTCGTTCAACGAGTCCCACGCCGGGAACAGATCGGGCCGCGGGGTCAGTTCTGCATCGGCAGGAACGACGCCCAGCTCCTTCTGCCGGGCGAACACCTGCTCACGGTAGGCATCCCAGCCAGCATCGAACTTGCCCTTGTACCTGTCGGCCCATTCCTTGCCGACGTGATGCGGTGCGTGGGAACATCCGGTCGAGTAGTACATGAACCAGGGCTTCTGCGCGTCCTGGGCGCGGACGGCGTGGAGCCATTCGACCGCCTTGTCCGTGATGTCGTCGGGAAAGTAGTACTGCTCGCCGTCCTTGCCCTCCGGCACTCCGATCACACCATTGTCCTGCGTGATGATCGGGTCGTACTGGCCGGCGGCGCCACTCAGGAACCCCCACCAGTGATCGAAGCCCCACCCGCTCGGCCACCGGTCGAATGGACCCGCTGCGCCCTGCACGTTGTCCGGGGTGAGATGCCATTTGCCGAATCCACCGGTCACGTAGCCGTTGTCTCGCAGCGTGCGCACGACCGGAGCACAGGTCTTCGGCACGGCGGCCGTGTAGCCAGGGAACGGACCCGGATACTCGGCGATGCTCCCGAATCCGACCCGGTGCTGGTTGCGTCCGGTGAGCAACGCGGCCCGAGTGGGCGAACAGATCGCCGTGACGTGGAAACGGTTGTAGGCGATTCCCATGTCGCGCACTCGGTTCATCGCCGGCGTCGCGATCGGGCCGCCGAACGTCTCCGGGTTGCCGAATCCGGCGTCGTCGATGAGCACGATCAGCACGTTCGGCGCGTCGGCCGGTGGCTTCGGGTTCATCACGATCGTCCAGTCAGCGACCGACTCGCCGAGCGTCCGTCCGACGACGCCGGAGAACGGCAGGTCACGAAGCGGCAGCACGGTGCGATCGGGGTCGAACTTCCCACCCGCTTCGGCGAGCGCATCGCGGAGGTCGGTCAGCGAATCTCCTGCCATCTCGACGCGGGACTTCGCCGGCGAGCCGGAGAGTGCCTGCTCCGCGGGCAACAGATCATCCTCGGCAACGAGGGTCAAGATGGCGGCCGTTCCCGGTTGCAGCTTCTCCCCCAGCCCCGATTCGATGCCACCCTCGACACGACGTTGGGTGAACTTTCCGACGATGGCGCCGGCAGCGGCGCCGACGGCAACGGACGCGAGCAGCGGTGGCGCGGCGAGCCCGACGAGGACGCCGACGCCACCTCCCCAGCCGGCTCCCTTCTTGCCGAGCTTGTTGCCGGTGTCGACGACGCTGACGCGCCCTTCGGCGTCGCGCTGCACCAGCAACGCTCCGTCGGATCGCACCGACTTGGATCGGATGAGTTCGACGAGTCGGTCGAAGTCGGCCGCCGCAACGTCCACAGACTGGTATGCGGCCAGGATCACGTGCATGTCGCCACTCATCGAGGGCCTCCTTCGATCGGTGTCGCCTCGCCGCTGGACAGCGTGCTCGACTCGTACGGTGAAGGCCCGATCCTGCCACAGGATCGAAGACTCGCACTCACCCTGACTGGGTGAATGCATCACTGCCCGGCTGGACCTGCAAGATCACCCAGTCGAGGTGACGACGCGGACCGATCGATCCGGTCATCATGTGACCGAGATGTCGTTGTTGTCTCAATTCGTCCCGCGGCACGGCGATGCCATGCTGACGGTGTGCCTCGCCGGCTGTGGCACGCCCGAGACGCCGACGGCGGGCTTGCCCGACCTGTCTCGCACGGCCCGGCCGAGCGGCCGCTGCAGCAACGATGCACTGGCGCTGACCGAGGCCC
>JBGSII010000531.1:0-3011 GCA_041742555.1 Ilumatobacteraceae bacterium | reverse complement strand
GCGACCCGGACTCGCCGGGCGCCGAGGCGGCGGACGCGACTGGTCGCCACGCTTCGTCCCGACCGGCCATCGGCTCGTCGACGACGTCCTGACCGTCGAAGCGCTCGACGATGTCGCACGACTCGCCGTGACAACTCGGATCGCCGCCGACGACGTGCTCGATGTTCGCGTGACGATCAGCAACATCGGCGACCGGCGGTACTCGCTCGACGTGCTGACGGTGAGCCTGCCGATTCCCGACGGCGCCGACGAACTGCTGCGGTTCGAAGGGCGCTGGGCTCGGGAATTCCACCCCGTTCGTGCATCGTGGCGCGCCGGTGCGGTCGTCTCCGAACATCGTCGGGGTCGGACCTCGCACGAGCATCCGCCGCTGCTGTTCGCAGGCGCGGCGGGGTTCGGGGAGTGGACCGGCGAGGTGCACGGCGTCCATCTCGCATGGAGCGCCAACCACACGCTGCTCGCCGAGCGGTTGGCCGATGGACGTCGATACGTCCAGGCTGGCGAGCTGCTGCAGCCTGGTGAGGTCGTGTTGGAACCTGGTCAGTCGTACACGACCCCTGCAGTTGTCGCGGTCTATTCCGCCGAGGGGCTGACGCCTGCGACCTGGGGATTTCACCGCGCGGTGCGGCGGAGCCCGTCGCATCCGACATCGCCCCGACCGGTGCTGCTGAACACCTGGGAAGCGGTGTACTTCAACCACGACCTCGACACGCTGCGCGAACTGGCCGACATCGCAGCGTCGATCGGCATCGAGCGATTCGTGCTCGACGATGGCTGGTTCGGCTCGCGGCGCGACGACACCTCCGGGCTCGGCGACTGGACCGTCTCGGCCGAGGTGTACCCCACTGGTCTGGTGCCGCTGATCGATCACGTCACCGGGCTCGGCATGGAGTTCGGGATCTGGGTGGAGCCCGAGATGGTCAACCCGGACAGTGACCTGTTCCGGGCTCACCCCGATTGGGCACTGGCGACCGACGGCTACGAACCGGTGCTCGGCCGGAACCAGCTCGTGCTCGACCTCGGGCGCCCCGACGCGTTCGAGCACGTCCTCGGCCTGCTCGACGCACTGCTCGCCGATCACGACATCGCCTACGTCAAGTGGGACATGAACCGCGATCACGTCCAGGGCTCCGGCGCGACGGGAGCGCCGGGCACACGCACGCAGACCTTGGCGCTGTACGCGTTGCTCGACGAGCTGCGCAGACGGCACCCGACTGTGGAGTTCGAGTCGTGCGCGAGCGGTGGCGGCCGGATCGACCACGAGATGCTTCACCGAGTCGAGCGGGTCTGGACGAGCGACTGCAACGACGCGCTCGAACGTCAGACGATCCAACGTGGTGCATCGATGCTGATCCCATACGAGGTGATGGGAGCCCACATCGGGCCGACCCGGGCCCACACGACCGGGCGTGTGCACACCCTCGCGTTCCGGGCCGCAACGGCGCTCTTCGGTCACCTCGGAGTCGAGTGGAACGTCGCGCGTCTCGATGCGGATCGGCGCTCGGCGCTGGCCGAAGCGATCGCAGTGCACAAGCGATTTCGTGCACTGCTGCACAACGGCGACGTCGTGCGCTTCGACACCGGGTCCGAGTACTGTGCGCACGGCGTCTACGCCGCGGACCGCGCCGAGGCGCTCGTGTCCTTCGCTCAGCTCGCGACCGCTCCCAGCCTCACCCCGCCGATGTTGCGGCTCCCCGGCCTCGACCCCGATGCTCGCTATCGACTCGAGCACGTTGCGCTCCCCGACGAGCGATGGGGCATGTCGGTCACCCAACCGGCATGGCTCACCGAGGGTGTCGAACTGACCGGGCGGCAGCTCGCCGCCCATGGCATCCGGCCGCCGGTGATGCATCCCGAGTCGGCGGTCCTGATCGCTCTGACGCGGCTCCTCGGGGTCACGACGTGACCGATCACAGGCCGTCGGGCCTGAGCTGGGAGTCGTGGGCCGACAGACAAATCGAGGAGGGCCGCCGAGCAGGTCTCTTCGACGGACTCGAGGGGCAGGGCAAGCCGATCGAGGGACTCGACGGACCGCACGACGAGGACTGGTGGGTCAAGGCGAAACTTCGTCGTGAGAAGTTCGACTCTCTCCCACCGACCATCGCCATCCGAGGCGAACGCGATGCGGCGGTCTCGGCGGCATTGGCGGCCGACGACGACGTGGAGGCGCGGCGGCTCATCGAGGAGATCAACGAGCGGATCCGCTACGTGAACAGCCACACGGTGTCAGGCCCGCCGTCCACGGTCTGGGTGGTCGACCTCGAGTCGATCCTCGAACGTCGGCGCCTCGAACGACGCGACCCGAAGGCCGAGGTCGATCGAGCTGACGGCTGATCGCTCAGCGGGGGCGGGCGACGCCGCGAAACCGCAGCGGGGCCTCTTCGAGCTCCTCGTCGTAGTGGGCGGCCCAACCGGCGATGCGTGCGACCGCGAAGAGTGGAGCATCGGCCGGCAGGCCGCCGGCCCAGGTGAGCGCACCCAGTGCGAGGTCGACGTTGGGTTGGTGGGGCAGCGCGCGTCCGACGCCCTCGACGAGCTCGTCGACGAGGGTCAGCGACTCGCGGTCGACCGGACGAGCTGCGTCCATCAAGGGCCCGAATCGTGGGTCGACGCCTCGGTACACCTTGTGGCCGAAGCCGGGGATCGATTGTCGGCCAGCGCGCAGCTCGGCGATGGTCGCAGCCGGGCCGTGCGTCGCACATCGGTCGAGGAGCCGGTGCACCGAGGCTGATGCCGAGCCGTGGAGGACCCCCTCGATCGAGGCGAGGGCGGCGGCGAAGGCGGCAAACGGCGAGGTACGTGACGATGCCGCGATCCTCACCGCCAACGTGCTCGTCGCAAGCTCGTGGTCCGCGAGGAGAGCGAGGGCGGTGTCCACGGCGTGGACGAGATCGGCCGACGGCCGCTCGATCCAGGCGGAGGTGAGACGCAGCGCATAGCGACCGGTCACGCGTCGAGATCCGAACAAGGGGGGCGCCGTGACGAGCAGGCGCCGTGCCGCGGTGGGCGCG
>JBGSII010000530.1:0-4068 GCA_041742555.1 Ilumatobacteraceae bacterium | reverse complement strand
CGCCGCTGCGGTCGTTGCCGCAGGCCGCGATGAACGCGGCGGCCGAGATGGTGAGGCCGCCCAACTTGATGGCATCACGCCTTCGGTAGCGCGACGTGATGTCAGCGTTCGAATCGTTGGTCATGATGACGCTCCGGCGGTGAGGTCGAGGACGTCGGTGTCAGGCTCGAAGATGTCGTCGAGGTTCGAGGCGAGCCCACCGAGGTCGGTGAGGACCGTTGCCATTCGGGCTTCGACCACGACGATCGATGCCGTCAATGTTCGGGCCTTGCTCGCGTCGTACTCGGCCAGCAGCGATGTATGGGTGGCGGCGAGTGCATTCTCGAGGCCGGCGGCAGCCTCGGCGAACTCGTCGGGGTCATCGGTGGCGAACGCCGACTGGAACTGCTCGAACAGGTCCTCGTTGAGCGTGTCGGCGGACAACCCGGCACCGCCGGCGATCTTGTCGGCATAGGTGACGTGATTCTCGGCGAACACCTGTGCGAGTTCGCCTGCCACGCCGGACAGGCCAGCAGCTGTGGCTTCCCGGTAGAGCGCCTCGGCGGCGAGTTCGGCCCGCATTGCTTCGAACAGCAGCGCCTTGTCGCCTTCGGTCGGGCTGGTCGGCCGTTCGGCAGGTGCGGCAGAGGCCGGTCGGGCGATGCTCAACGCACCGAATCCGGCGATGCCAGCGGCGCCCAATGCGCCGAGAAGGCCGCGCCGGGACGTGGCCGGTGCAGCGGAGTCGAGATCCACGGGGGAGTGTCCTTTCGGGGTCATGCGTACGACAGCCTTCCCGTTGGGAGGGTGTCCGAGCAATTCTAGGGTCCGGGGTGTCGCCATGGGGTGATCGGTCAGAACTCGAGGGCGGACAGATCGGCGTGCCAACCGCCGGCGCGTTCGAGCGCATCGGACCACCGCTCGCGCCGACGCGCATGCGTCGACGGATCGCTGGGTTCGACGACGTGCGCAGGTCTCCAGAGCGCGTCGAGGTCGTCGATGCTGTCGAACACTCCGACGCCGAGTCCGGCCATGAACGCCGCGCCGATCGTGGTCGCCTCGGTCACGGGGGACACCTCGATCGGGCAGTTGGCGGCGTCTGCCAGGGCCTGTGCGAATGTCGGATTGGCGCTCATCCCTCCGTCGATGCGCACGGTGTGGATGTCGACGCCGCTATCGGAGCGAGCTGCGTCGAGGAGATCGGCACCGCGGTGCGCGACACCTTCGAGCACCGCTCGGACGACGTGGCGACGTGCGGTACCTCGGGTGATGCCGAGCAGGGTGCCGCGTGCTCCGTAGTCCCACTTCGGCGTGCCGAGGCCGAGCAGCGCAGGCACGTAGACGACGCCGTCGGAGTCGGGACACTGCGAAGCCACGTCGTGACTCTCTGCGCTGGTCGCGATGAGGCCGAGGTCGTCACGCAACCACTCGACATTCGTCCCCGCCGAGAGCATGATCGCCTCGACCCCCCAGGTGATCCGGCCGTCTCGTGACCACAGCGGCACCGGGTACGTACCCGAAGGGTGGCGATGGGCGCCCGACGGAGTGCCGGTGTCGGTGCACAGGTCGAGCATGCCCCCGGTCCCGAAGGTGATCTTCGCCCGTCCGGGCCTGACGCAGCTCTGACCGATCAGGGACGCCTGCTGATCGCCGAGCATCGCGGCGATCAGCGGAGCGCCGTCGAGTGCGGTCGCATGGCCGATGACGCCGACGGAGTCGACCACGGTGGGCAGCGTGGATTCGGGCACCCCGAACGCCGCGCAACGCTCGTCGGCCCACCTCGTCCCATCCACGACACGGAGCCCGTTCGTCGTCGCCGACGCGTTCGTCTGGTCGCTGACGTGCAGCTCTCCCTCGCTCAGCGTCCACGCGATCCAACTGTCCACGGTCCCGACGCAGAGGTCGCGACCATCGAGGCCAGGGGTGTTGGCGAGGATCCAGCCGGCCTTGGTCGACGACTGGTTCGGGGCCACCGCCCATCCGTGTTCGATCTTCGCCATGATGCACTCGCCGACGGTGCGCAGGTCCTGCCAGCCGAGGCCGGGGCCGACGGGCTCGCCGGTCGTCCGATCCCACACCAGCGTGCTGGCACGCTGGTTGGTGATCCCGACGGCGACGACCGGTTCCCCGACCGACGCCAACACCGTGCGGGCAGCGTCGAGCAACTTCACCGCCAACTGGGCGCCGTCGAACTCGACCAGCCCGGGCGCCGGCGTGTCGGGTGGACAGGGCCGGTACTCGATGGCCCGCACGGCCAGCGTCTCGTCGACGACGGCTGCGCGCAGCCCCGTGGTTCCGACATCGATGACGAGCATCGCGCTCATTGATCGCCCTCCCGAAGCGTTCGCTGGCTGGACGGCACGAACCCACGTGCCTGGAGTTGGCTGCCCAGGATGCCTCCCACGACGCCGGCGAGGATCACCAACGACAGCGTGAAGAACACGCCGAACCAGTTGACGGTCTCGCCTCGAACCAGACGGATGAGGATGAACACGCTCTGCGCGCTCAGGTACGCGATGACCGTGGTGGCGACCCCGTGGGACATCGGGGTGCCGCGGTCCTGCACCCATGCGGCGCAACCTCCACCGAGTACGAAGCCGAACATCGCGCCGAAGAAGAAGAGGGCGTTGAGGCCGGAGGAGTCGGAGTCGACGAAGGCTGCGACCAACGTCAGCGGGACGGCGAGGATCAGGCAGACGCCGATGCCGGCGCGCACAGCGGCGACATCCCATCGACGCGGAGCCCCCGTCGTGGTCACGGCCACGGGACCTCGCCGAACGGCGTGGGGAGTCCGAGCTTGCCGGGGTTGAGGATGCCGTTCGGATCGAGCGTCGCCTTGATGGAAGCGAGGACGCCGTGTGCCGAGCCGAGTGCCTCGGCCATGAATCGCGCCCGGTTCAGTCCGACGCCGTGATGGTGGGACAGGTTGCCGCCACCTGCCAGGACCGCGCGCTGACCGGCGTCCCAGAGGGCGACGTACGTGGATTCGATCGCATCGGGCGGGGGCGTCGCCGCGAACGTGAAGTACAGGCAGGCGCCGTCGGGGTAGCTGTGCGACAGATGGCACGTCGCCGCACGAGCATGAGGCACCGACATCAAGGCCGTGCGGACCTCGTCGAACAGGGTGTCGAGGCGTGACCACGGCGCTGCGATCTCCATCGTGTCGACGACGAAGCCCTTGCGGGTGAGTCCTTGCAGGGCCGAGGTGTCGTTGCGATGGCCCATCCACGCGTCGACGAGCGAGTCGGGCATCTGCCGGGCATGCAGTTCGAGCGCCTCGTGTGCGACGATCGACATCGTCGCGTCGACCAGGTCGACGTGACCCTCGTCGAGCACGAGCAGCATGCACTGGATGCCATCGCCGCCCTGCCCGCGCTGGGACTCGACGGCGTCGTAGAGCCGCAGCACAGCCGGCGTCGCCCCCGCCTGCAGGATGCGGCGGCAGGCCTCGACGCCGTCGGCGAACGATTCGAACGCGTAGGCGGCTCGCCGCTCGTGGGTCGGGACCTGATGGGTTCGGAGCCACACACGCGTGATCACGGCGAGTGTGCCCTCGGAGCCCACGAGCAACTGGGTCAGATCCGGTCCTGCGGCCGCTGCCGGAGCCCCGCCGGTTCGGATCACGGTGCCGTCGGCGAGGACGGCTTCGAGGCCGATCACCATGTCCTCGATCTTGCCGTACCGGGTCGAGTACTGACCTGCACCTCGGGATGCCACCCATCCACCGACGGTGGCCAGATCGAAGCTCTGCGGGAAATGTCCGACCGACCGGCCGTGCACCGTGCGGAGTTCGTGCTCGAGCTCGGGACCGAACGTGCCGGGAAGTACCTCGACGACGCCGGAGACCGCGTCGACGCTCACGACGCCGCTCAGCGCGGTGGCGTCGAGGACGACACCTCCGAAGACGGGTGCTGCAGCACCGCAGACCCCGCTGCGACCACCGGTCACGGTGAGGGGCAGCCGTGCGTGGTTGCAGACCTTCAGGACGCGGGCCACCTCGTCGGTCGACGTCGGGCGTACCACCACCTCCGCGAGCTGTGGCACCTGGCCGGCGAGCGCCCAGTGCAGCGCCAGCGGCCACCAGTCGCG
>JBGSII010000529.1:0-9012 GCA_041742555.1 Ilumatobacteraceae bacterium | reverse complement strand
CCGCGGGAGTTCCCGCTGCGTCGGCGGTGGCACCGGTCGACCGGGCCGGGGTGGCGGCGAGGGCGGCGGCGAGTTCCTCGGGGCGGATGGGCTTGGCGAGGTAGTCGTCCATCCCTGCGTCGAGACATGCTTCCCGGTCGCCTTGCATGGCGTTAGCGGTCATCGCGACGATCCGGATCGGCAGCACTCCACGGTCGGGTGGGATCGGGCGCGCCCTGATCTGGCGGGTCGCCTCCAGGCCGTCCATCTCGGGCATCTGGACGTCCATGAGCACGAGGTCGTACGGGAACTGCTCGACCGCCTCGACGGCCTCGACGCCGTTCGACGCGACGTCGGCGCGGTAGCCCATCGACTCGAGGACCAGGAGCGCGATCTGCTGGTTGACCGTGTTGTCCTCGGCCAGCAGGATGCGCAGCGGATGGCAGTCACCGAGCTTGCGCTCCGGCTGGTCCGCTCCGACCGCCGTGCCGGTGGCCGGCTCGTCGACGTCGGCGTCGGTGAGCACCGACACCAACATGTCGAACAGCTGCGACTGCTTCACTGGCTTCGCGAGCACCCCGGCGAAGATCGGGTCGGCCGCTTCGGCCCCGCCGAGCGAGGTGTACAGCACCAGCGGGAGGTCGGGGCGTTCGGCGTGGAGGCGTCGTGCGAGTTCCAGCCCGTCCATCCCGGGCATGTGCATGTCGAGGATCGCCAGGTCGTAGTGCTCGCCGGTCTCGACGTCGGCGAGCGCATCAGCCGCGGTCGCGAACGATCGGCATCTCAGCCCCCAGGCCTCGGTCTGCAGGTCGAGGATGCGTCGGTTGATGGCGTTGTCGTCGACCACCAGCACGGACTTGCCGGTGAGCTCCGACGGGATCCCGGCGGCGGCCCGCCGCGACGGTACGTCGGCGGGTGCGGCGACGATCGTGAAGTGGAACGTGGCGCCCTCGCCTTCGACGCTCTCGACCCACATCGTGCCCCCCATCAGCTCGGCGAGGCGTTTGCTGACGGCGAGGCCGAGGCCGGTGCCGCCGTACTTGCGGGTGGTCGAGGAGTCGAGCTGGCTGAACTCCTCGAACAGCTTGTGCGCCCGGTCGGCGGGGATGCCGATGCCCGAGTCGCGCACGGCCAGGTGGATCTCGTTCGGCGCGTCGCCGGGCTCGACGGTCATGACGACTTCGCCGACCTCGGTGAACTTCACGGCGTTGGCGAGCAGGTTCACGAGCACCTGGCGGAGCCGGGTGACGTCGCCCGAGATGCCGTCGGGCACGGCGGGGTCGATGAGGAATGCCAGCTCCAGGCCCTTGCGGGCGGCGGGTTCGGTGACGAGATCGAAGGCCGATTCGATGCAGGCCCGCAGGTCGAGCGGGCTGACCTCCAACTCGAGGCGCCCGGCGTCGATCTTCGAGAAGTCGAGGATGTCGTTGATGATCCCGAGCAGTGACTCACCGCTGGAGCGGATGATCTCGGCGAACTCGCGCTGGCGCGGCTGGAGGTCGGTGTCGAGCAGCAGGCCGCTCATCCCGATGACCGCGTTCATCGGGGTGCGGATCTCGTGGCTCATGGTCGCCAGGAACGAGCCCTTCGCGGCGTTCGCCTCCTCGGCGAGGCGGGTCTGCTCCTCGAGCTGCGCGAACAGGTTGGCGTTGGAGATGGCGATCGCCGCCTGCTCGGCGAAGGCTTGCACGATGCGGCCGTGTCGAGGTTCGAACGGCCGGACTTCGTGCCGGACAACGTTGATCTGACCGTAGTGGTCGTCGTCGACGAAGAGGCCGATGGACAGCGTGCTGCGGGCAGGAAGATCCGCAGCACCGTCGACGACGGCCTGCAGGTCGTCGAGGAAGATCGGTTCGGCGTAGTCACGATCGGGTCGCAGTGGGACTCGAAGACCCACGGCCGCCAGGTGGTCGCCACTCACGTCGGACAGCACGAGCTCGTCCTCGCTGCGGCGCAGGACGCTCGCCCCATCGGCGTCGCAGAGCTTGGCCGCCTGGACCACGATGCCCTGGAAGACGGCGTCGAGGTTGCCTGGGTTGTCGCTGATCAGCTGCAGGATCTCCGACGTCGCCGTCTGCAGTTCGAGCGACTCGGACAGTTCGGTGTTGCGCTGTTCGATCTCGCGGAGCAGGCGGGCGTTGTCGACGGCGATGGCGGCCTGGTCGGCGAAGGTCTCCAGGAGGGAAATCTCGTCGTCGGTGTACCCGCCCGGCTCGGCACGGGTGAACCCGATCGTGCCGATAGCGACCCCACCGCGCATCATCGGCACGGCGAGTGCGCTCTGGTGGCCCATCGTTCGCGCCGGCGACGTGGCGTAGGACGCTGCGTCCTCACTGTCCCAGTCGCGGATGTGGACGATCTCGCCGCGCAGCACCGCCGCCCCGGTGATCGACGAGTCGTCGATCGGTACGAGTCCATTGCCCACTCGGTCGGCGTCGATTGGTGCCGGTCCGGCGACCGCGCTGAGGAGCAGGTCGTCGCCCTCTCGCACGAGCACCATGGCGCCGGTGCCCCGGCACAGCCGGTCCGCGTGCTCGGCCACCTTGTCGAACACCGGCTGCAGGTCGAGCCGAGCTGTGCTGACGGCGTCGAGCACGTCGGTCATGGCGGTCTGTCGTTCGAGCGCTGCGTCGAGGTCGTTGAAGAGCCGGGCGTTTTCGACGGCTATCGCCGCCTGGTCGGCGAAGGCCTGCAGGATCGTCGCTTGCTTCTGGTCGAACGGTCGGACCTCGAAGCGCCCGACGTTGATGTTGCCGATCCACTCGCCGTCGCGCAGCAGCGGGATCGTGGCGAAGGAATGGACCCCGGTGGCAATGATCTCGTCGGCGAGCGGCATGCCGGGTCGGACGGCGGCAGCGAGATCCTCCATGAAGAACGGTTGCTTCGACTCGCCGGCGCGACGGTTCGCTCCCGATTCGGCGAGGGACGTCGTGTTGCCGACGAAGGAGAACCTTGCCTCGCGCTGGGCCACGCAGTGGAGTTCTTCACCCTGACGGAGCCAGAGCAGGCCCGTCTCGGCCTCGCAGAACGCAGCGGCGCGGGTGATGATGCCCTCGAGCACGATGTTGAGATCGCCAGGGTTTGCGCTGATCAGTTGCAGCACTTCGCTGGTCGCCGTCTGCAGCTCGAGCGACTCACCGAGTTCGTGGTTGCGTTCCTCGATCTCGCGCAGGAGCCGAGCGTTGTCGACCGCGATCGCGGCCTGGTCGGTGAACGCCTTCAGCAGCGACAGCTCGTCGTCGCTGAACCCTCCGGCCTCGGCGCGGACGAAGACGATTGCACCGAACACGTCATCGTCACGGATGAGCGGCAGGGTGAGCTGGCTCAGCACCCCGGTGTCCCGGACCTGGGAGTTGGGGTACCGATCTGGCGGGATGTCGCCCCAATTCCTGATGTGCAGCGGCTGCCCGGTCGCATACACCTCGCCGGTCGTCGTGCCGTCGTCGACACCGAACGTGTTGCGAAAGCCCGGCGTCTGTCTGATGTCGTATCCGTTGTCGACGGCTGATGCCACGATGGTCGAACGCTCGGAACTCCGGATGTTCACGAATGCCGCCGAGCCTTTGCAGAGCCGTTGGGCATGCTCGACGATCCGGTCGAACACGGGCTGGAGATCGAAGCGGGCCGTGCTGACGGCGTCGAGGACGTCGGTCATCGCGGTCTGGCGTTCGAGTGCGGCGTCGAGGTCGTTGAACAGCTTGGCGTTGGCGACGGCAATCGCCGCCTGGTCGGCGAAGGCCTGCATGATCGGTGCGACCTTGGGATCGAACGGGCGCACTTCGGTTCGACTCAGGTTGAGGCTGCCGATCCATTCGCCGTCGAGGAGCAGCGCGATCGTGGCGAAGCTGTGGAGGTCGGGGACGTCCCGCGCGACTTGGATGCCCACGGTGTCGCGCACGTTCTGGAAGTCGTCGAGGAAAGCGGGTTCTCGTGAGTCCCGCGCCCGGCGGTTGATGGTTCGCTCGGCCGAGAACTCGCGCCCGATGAGACTCGGCGCTCCCTCCCAGGGTTCGGTCTCGGCCTCGATGCGCAGGATGTCGCCGTGGCGGAGCAGGACCGTTCCACTGTCGGCGTCGCACAACGCTGCGGCCCGTGCAGCGATCCCCTGTAGGACCGTGGTCAGGTCGCCCGGGTTCGAGCTGATCAGCTCGAGGATGTCGCTCGTGGCCGTCTGGAGTTCCAGCGATTCGGCGAGTTCGTTGTTGCGCTGTTCGACCTCCTGCAGGAGCCGGGCGTTGTCCACGGCGATCGCGGCCTGGTCGGTGAACGCCTGGAGGAGCGACTGCTCCGCTGCGTCGTACCCGCCCGGTGCCTCCCGGATGAACGAGATGACGCCGATCACCTCGCCGTGGCGGCGCATCGGAAGCGTCAACAGGGTGCGAAGGCCGGAGTCGCGCGCCTGGGAGTTGGAGTACACGTCGCTCGGGACTTCCTCCCAGTCGCGGATGTGCACCGGCTCACCGGTGGAGAACACCGTGCCGGTCGTCGAGGTGGTGTCGATGGTCTCCCAGTTGAAGGCGCGGTCCGGCAGGCCGCGTTCGTCCCAGCCCGCACCCGCCACGACACTGAGCTCCGCCCGATCGCGAATCGTGACCAGGGTGGCGGTGCGGTCGCACAGGTGCGCGGCGTGTTCGACGATGCGGTCGAAGACGGGCTGGATGTCGAATTGGGCGGTGCTCACCGCTTCGAGGACGTCGGTCATCGCCCGCTGCCGTTCGAGCGCCTGGTCGAGGTCGTTGAAGAGTCGTGCGTTGGCGATGGCAAGCGAGGCCTGCTCGCCGAATGCGACGAGGGCGGCCACCTCGTCGTCGCTGAACGGGCGAACCTCGTGGCGGAACATGTGGAGCGACCCGACGTAGTCGTCGTCGCGACGCATGAACGTGAAGGCGTAGCTTCGGACGTCGGCCACCTCGGCCATCTCCTGCCAGTACCGCCCCAGCGACGTCGTCATGGCGGCGAAGTCGTCGGTGCGACGGGCGACCTCACCGACGATGTCGAACAGCCCTCGGAGATCTCCGGCGTCGGTGGGAAGATCCGTGCCGACATACCGCTGCATGGGCGGTCCGTGTGACGCCACCACTCGCGGCTGGCCTTCCACGCCCAGGAGGATGCAGCCCGCCTCGCCGCCCGTCAGTTCGGCTGCGGTCGCCAGGATTCCGTGGAGCACGGTCGTGAGGTCGCCGGGATGGGTGGAGATCAGCCGCAGCGTCTCGGAGGTGGCAGCCTGCAGCGCACGGGCCGCCGCAAGTCGTGCCTCGATGTCCTCCGCCATGGCGGCCCCTCCCCGTCGTCGCTTCGTGCACTCTAGAACGTGACCCACTGCTCGCTCGGCAGCTGCACGAACAGCAGAATGAGGTCATGATCAGGCAGATGACCGCTGTGGACGTGCAGGCGAAGATCCTGTCGCTGCTCGACGATGTGGCAGGCGGCGAGGAGATCGAGATCACCGAGCACGGCCGAACCGTGGCCCGTCTCGATCTGGTGACGTTCAGGCGGATGGCGCTGGGCTCCAGCCACTCGACCAGTCGAGGTGGATGAAGTCGTTGCTGTCGCCGACGACCACGTCTGGACGCCGCACCAGCGATCCCAGTCGCGACGGCACGTCCTCGGCGCTGATACGGACACGTCGGCCATTGCGTTCGACGATCACTGGCTCACCGGTCTCGATCACCCGATCGAGAATTCGGTCGATGTCTCGGCGGAGCGCAGAGGCGGTGATCTCCATCACCAGAGGGTAGATCTTCGCGCCCTCGTCGGAGGTGCGTATGCGCTCATCGCCGCCGTCGAGCGCGTCGCTCGGCTCGATTGCCGAAGCGGATCGGCCCTGGCAGCTCGAAGTGCGGCATCCAGTGCTGGTGGCAGTCGCAGAACCAGTCGCCGGGCGGCACGATCTGGAGGAAGGACCCGGGTTGTGGGGTGCGCTCGTAGAAGTTCGACCAGGTTGCGAACCAGTCGCCTGCGAGATGGTTGGGGTGCACCTCGACGAGCGTGACCCCTTCGCGCTCGAGGAACGTGTGGTCGACGTTGCCCGTCTCGACGATCGGGCCGACGATCTTTCGTATCACCGTGTTCTGCATGTCGAGTTCGAGCCCGGTGACCATCAGTTCGGGATGGCCGTAGCTCTCGAGCAGACCGATCGTGTACGACCACGGGTTGGTGTCGGTGATCTGGTTGAGCTGCCACCCGTAGGTGCGGATCGTGAGATCGAGGGAGAGCATCGACTGCTCGAAGGAGTATCCGTCACATTGAAGGCACATGCGATCACCCTGACGAAGGGCTGTCGCACAGTTCGGCGGCGGTTGGTTCTGTGCGGAATGAGTTGCGGAAGCCGCAACCAGATCCGCACAAACGGGGGCGCGTCTACTGGGCGGTCGCGCGGTCGGCGGTGCGGCAGATGAGGGCGAGGCCCGCGGCCATCGCGATGCCGCCGAAGCGCAGGAAGATGCTGTCGGTGTCGAAGGTGCCTGCGTCGTCGCGGGCCAGGATGCTCACGATCGAGATCACCCCGATGACGACGAACGTGATCGCCAGCGCCGCGCTCAGTCGCAGCAGCGTCGTCAGCCAGACGTCGCGATCGCCGTCGGTCAACCAAAGCGCCACGGCCGCCACGAACACGACCGGAACCAGCACCGTCTGGTTCGGCGGCAGCATCAGGAAGCTGAGCACCTCGATCCGTTGATCCCACACGCTGGCGAACGGTTGGCTCCCGATGCGACGCACCCGGTCGAGCTGGAACAGGAGGAAGCCGATCGGGCCGCCGAGCAGCAGCCAGCCGGCGATCGTCAGGTTGCGGACGAGGTCGGCGCGGCGTTCCGGCGTGAGCTCAGTCCCAGGCACACTGCATCCGCTTGATCCCGTTGATGAACGCGCTCTGCAGGTAGTCGGGCTCGCCGGTGATCCGCAGCGACGGGATCCGGCTGCGGATCGTGTCGAACATCACCGTCATCTCCCGGCGCGCGAGGTTGGCCCCGAGGCAGAAGTGTGGACCGCCGGCGCCGAAGCCGATCTGAGCCGGGTTCGGCTCGCGGGTGATGTCGAAGCGGTACGGGTCGGCGAACACCCGCTCGTCGCGATTGCCCGAGTTGTACCACATGACCAGTTTCTCGCCGGCCTTGATCGGCTGGCCGGCGATCTCGGTGTCCTCGGTGGCGGTGCGGCGGAAGTGGACCACGGGCGTGCCCCAGCGGACGATCTCCTCCATCGCACTCCTCGCATGGGCGTCGAAGTCGCCGTACAGCAGCTCGCGCTGGTCGGGGTGCTCGGTGAGGGCCTTCATGCCGTGGCTGATCGCGTTGCGGGTCGTCTCGTTGCCGGCCACCACGAGCAGGATGAAGAACGAGCCGAACTCCTGCGGCGTCAACTGTTCGCCGTCGACCTCGGCGGCCATCATGATCGACGTGATGTCGTCGCGCGGGTTGGCCTTGCGGTCCTCGCCGAGGGTCTGCGCGTACATGAACATCTCGAGCGACTGACCCATGAGGTCGTCGAAGCTCGACGTGAACTCGGGGTCGCCCGCGCCGAGGATCGTGTTCGTCCACTTGAACACTCGGGCGTAGTCCTCCGGGGGAATGCCCATCATGTCGCAGATGATCTCGAGCGGCAGCGAGGCCGCGACGTTCTCGACGAAGTCGCAGGTCTTGTCGGGGAAGTTGGCGAGCAGGCGGTCGATGACCTCGTTGGCCTTCGTGCGCACGGTCTCCTCGACGGCGGTGATCTCCTTCGGGGTGAAGCCCTTCGACACGATCGAGCGCAGCCGGAAGTGGCGGGGGTCGTCCATGTTGATCATCGAGCCGAAGAACTCGTTCATCTCCTGGGGTTGGTCGCCGATGTTGACGCCCTTGCCGGAGGAGAACAGGTGCGGGTTGCGGCTGACGTGCCAGATGTCGTCGTGGCGGGTGAGGGCCCAGTATCCCGCACCGACCGGGAACGGCAGGTCGGGGAACTCGCGCTCGTCGTAGTGGACCAAGCCGGGAGTGTCACGCAAGGCCTTGAACGCGCCCTCGCGGAACGAGCGGGAGGCCAGCCAGAACTCGGGGTCGGAGAGGTCGAAGTCGGCGAGGCTGACCTCGTCGACCGGTTCGATCGTCGTCATGTCGCCGACTGTACGAGAGCACGGCTGTTCCCGAGGCACTTGGCGCGCCTGCGCAGGAGTTGAGAACGGCGCCGCGACGGCGTTGACTGGTCGGATGTTGCAGTTCTCCGAGATCGAGCGGGTCCTCGTGGTCACCGCACATCCCGACGACGTCGACTTCGGTGCGGCTGGCACCGTGGCCGCTCTGACCGACGCTGGCGTCGTCGTCACCTACTGCTTGGTGACCGATGGCCAGGCCGGCGGGTTCGACCACTCGATCCCGCGCAAGGAGATGGCCTCGATCCGCCGGGAGGAGCAGACCAAGGCGGCCGCGGAGGTGGGCGTGACCGATCTCCGCTTCCTCGGGTTCATGGACGGCACCGTCGAGGTGACGATGGAGTTGCGCCACGACATCAGCCTCGTGATCCGCCAGGTGCGTCCGCAGGTGGTGATCACGCAGTCGCCGTTTCGGAACCTGTCGTCGACGTACGGCTCGCACCCGGATCACACGGCGACGGGGGAGGCGACGATGTGCGCTGTGTACCCCGACGCTCGCAATCCCTTCGCGTTCCCGGGGCTGCCGTGTGCGGAGCTGGAGGACTGGAAGGTGCAGGAGGTCTGGATCCAGGCCGGTCCCATGGGCGGCGATCCCGATCTGGCCGTCCTCGACGTGACCGACCAGATGGATCGTAAGTTCCGGGCCTTGCGCTGCCACGTGAGCCAGCACGTCGATCCGGATGCCTTGATCGAGCGCGTCGGCGCCCGCTTCCGACAGCTCGCCGTCGAGCACGGCCTCCCCGAAGGCCACAGCGCCGAACTCTTCCGGGTCTGCGACACCCGCTGACCCGCCTCCCGTCGGGTTGCGATGAGCGAAGCGACCGCCGGCGGTCCCGGTAGCTCATCGCGCGGCGCGGGATCGGTGTTGCGATGAGGGAAGCGACCGCCAGCGGTCCCGTTCGCTC
>JBGSII010000528.1:0-8185 GCA_041742555.1 Ilumatobacteraceae bacterium | reverse complement strand
GAACTCGATCCCGTCGAGGTCGGGGCTTGCGAGCCAGACGACGCGGACCCAGTCGACGATGGATTGCTGCCGGACGCGGCTCCCGTGAGACCGGGGATCGCTCCCCGCTGTGCTGACGAACCGGCGGCCCCCCGAGCACCGGCCTGACCGGCAACGCCCTTGGTTGCTGCGGACCCTGCGGCGGAGGCTCCGAGGCTCTTGACCATCAATGCCGTATGGGCAGCTGTCGTCGCGCCGCGGGTCCATCCGCCTGCGACGCCTGCGCCGACGATCGCTCCCTCGACGGTCGGCATCAGCTTGTAGAGCACCAGCGGCGACACTGCGCCGATCAGGAAGCACACGAAGCCTGACATGAGCGTTCCGACCGCGGCTGCGCCGTCGTTGATGATCGACGTGCTGTCGGGGTCGCCGGATGGGTGTGCGATCAGGTTCACCGCGACGACGAGGCTGACGACGATCGCCAGCTTCGACACGATCAGCGCAACGGTGAGGTGGATCAGCTTGCGGGCGGTGCCCCGGAACAGCGGCAGCACGTTCGCCGACCACACCAGCGGTGCCAATGCCGCGGCGAGGTAGATCAGTGACGACCGCATCATCAGCGACACGACCAGGCCGATGAGCCCGACGAATCCCACGAGTAGGCACAGCGGCCCGACGAACGTCGTGGCGAGCGGTCCGGTCGTGGTCGCAACCACGACGATCCCTTCGATCATGCTGACGAGGTCGGCTCTGCCCGACTGCCAGACCATGGCGGAGGCTTCGTCCACGAGACCCAGCAGGAGGTCGATCACCGTCACCGTCAGGGCTGACGCCACGATCGACCAGATGCCCTGGCGGATGGCGTCGAGGATCTGCTCGGGACGGCCAGCGAGTGCCGCTTGGATGCCGGAGGCGAGCATCATCGCCACCGTGACGGCAAGGGCGAGCACGCCCAACTGCACGGCGAGGTCGTTGGCGAACCAACCGGCCGTGACCCGCGGCGTTGTCCCTGAGTCGAGCACCGACCACACCCACTCGACGAGCAGCGCCAAGCCGTTGGCGAGCCAGGTGTAGATGCCGGTTACGACCTTGTCCCATGCCCAGCCGACCGCCTCTCCGATGGCGTTGAGACCGAACCCGAACAGGTCGCCGAGACCACCGATGACCCAATCGAACACGTCACGCACCTCCCACGGGTGGCCACGCAGTGACCTCGCGCAACTCAGCGAGCGACGCGACCGGGGCGTTGGTGGCGAGAGCCGGAGTCGGGCCCGGGCGGACCGTCCATAGGTCGACTTTCCAGTCGCCGTCCTCCCACACCAACTCGACGGTCACCGTCCGCCACAGCTGCCTCGGCGATCCGATGCGGTCCCCTCCGGCGACGAGGAGCGCCCACACCTGAACCGTCGCCGAGTTCGCCGTTGCCGATTCGACGACGGCGGTGAGTGGGAGCTCCTGGAGCAGTAGCTGTGAAGGCGTCAGACCTTCGCCGGCCAGGTCGTCGATGAAGGCGTCGAGCTGCGCGGCCGACAGGTCCGCAAGGGTCGGCCCGTAGCGGCGCGACGCCAAGACCCGGATCATGTCGGACCGTGTGATGAAGCCCGCTCGGGCGAGCTCGCCGGTCAACGACACAGCCGAAACGGCTGCAGAGCGAGCACCTGTGGCGTCGCGACTCCACCCGATCGGCACGTCGAGCCGTTTGGCGCGCGGACCGGCTGAAGGCCGCACCTGATCCGGCGCGACGGCCGGGGTTGAACTCGGTGGCGCCGCCTCAGGGCCCGCAGCAGCGCACGTGCGTAGACCAACAGCCGCTGCAGCGACGAGCACCACAGCGCTCACAACCATCACGCGCCGCATGTCAGCTCGCGTTGTAGACGGTCGTGGCGATCGTATGAGCGAGCCCAGCGAGCATCGCCGCACCGATACCACCGAGCACCCATTTCCGACCGGCTGAGCTCGCGCTGTACGACGAGCCGAAGTGGCCCACGCCCGTCGCGATCCCGCCGATCAGCAGCCCGGCGACCGCTGCGGCGATGCTCGCGTACTTCAACCAACCGAGCACCTGAGTGATCAGGGCCCCGCCCGGCAGCGAACTGTCCGGGGCCGGATCGGGCACCTGTGCCCACACGGGCGACGCGCCCATCAGTACTCCGCTGGCGACGAGCATCAGCCCGACCGACAGACGCGCTCGATGCCTCACCGGCATGGCACACCTCCTTGGTGTCTGCGACACACCGCTGCTCGGCGTGTCGATCACCGGTGAACCCACCCACGTTCCCAGCAGTTCGCGACACGCGGACCACGCCGGGCGGGTCAGACCGGTGACTGTCACGAACCGGCCATCCCGAGGGTGCGACAGAGGAGATGAAACTCCTCGCTCTCCCAATCGTCGGATTCGTGCTCGCGCTTGTTGCCTTCCCCGTCGTCTTCGCGACCGGGGACAACCCCGGCATCGGCTGCGCCGCCGGTGGTGACGTCGCACCGATCCTCGCAACGATTCGAACCCTCGAGTCCAGCGGTGACTACACCGCACGCGCCGCCGGGTCGAGCGCTTCAGGCGCCTACCAGTTCATCGACTCCACGTGGGCCAACTACGGCGGGTACGCCCAGGCTTGGCAGGCACCCCCGGCGGTGCAGGATGCCAAGGCCGCCGAGAACGTCCGCCGCGTCCTCGACGCCAACGACGGCGACGTCAGCGCCGTACCCGTCGTCTGGTACATCGGCCACCTCCCAGGTCCGACATCGCCGACATGGGACCAGGTCCCTGTGCCATCGGCCGGCAACGTCCTCACACCTCGCCAGTACCAACAGCGATGGCTTGCCGAGTACGACCGGCAACTCACCGGCGACGATGGCACCATCTCAGCAGGGTCATGCGCACCAGGTGAAGCGATCATCCCGTTCGCAGACGGCTACGCGATCCCCGGCCCGGCCGACCTGTTCGCCACCGCTCCTGTCGACGAACCCCATCACAGCTATCCCGCATGGGACTGGATGCTCCCAACCGGAACCCCCATCTACGCCATCCGCGGTGGCCGAGTCGTGACGGTCCAGTACTGGCCGTACAACTGGTGGGACCACGGCTGCAGCCAGAGCTCGGCCGGCTGCCAGACGTGTGGCATCGGCGTCACGATCGAAGACGACGAGGGAACCCGCTGGGCCTACTGCCACGGCAATGCAGCCCACGTCGCAGCCGGCACCACCATCGCCGCCGGAACCCAGATCCTCACCTCCGGCAACACGGGCCGATCCAGCGGCCCCCACCTCCACCTCCAGATCCGCACCGCCGATGGCGTCCTACGCTGCCCGCAAGCGCTCCTCCGCTCGCTACGGGACGCCGGCGTTCGGACTCCGACGACCATGCTCGCTGCCAGCGGCTGCTGGTACTGACCATCGGCCTTGGCTCAGAGCCATTGGTAGCGGCTTGGCGGCGATCGGGTCGGCTGTCCCCAAGCCGGCCGCGGTATTGGACAGTGCAGATGAGTTGATCTGGGCGCGGCGGGACTTGCGCCGGAGCGCCAGACCGGGCTGTCGGAACGCATCGGACCGAATGCTCACTGCTGCGCCTGTTCGAGCAACCTCGCGATCGAGAGTACCCACGCACGACTCGCTGCGGAGCGAGAACCTGCTTGGCCGACCCGCCGCGCAGTCAGTGCGTCTTTGACCAAGTCCGGTTCGATTTGACCGCTCAGTGCCCACTTGCCGCCGTCGGTCTTCGAGCACAGAGTCCCATCGCTGACGAAGCGAAGGGCTCGGCACGCGTTGAGTACCGCGTAGGACTCCTAAGCGTTGCCCGCCGCCCATCGCAGTTCGGCGGCGAGATGAGCGACGATCGTGGCACGATCGATCTCACCAACTCCGTCTGCGGCCGGTGTCCCCACAGCAGTCCAGCCGCGCCGGCGGACAACCGAGTAGTGCAGCACCAGGTCCGGGTCGCCCTCGCCGTCGACCCCGTAGACGACCTTCCTGTCGTCCGGATGGTTCGTCACATGGACGAGGAAGGGCCACGGTGCACGCGGGGTCTTCGCGGCCGACCGTGTGACGACGGAGGCTTCGACGCCGATGGCAGGCTCCGGATCGCAGGCAGCGAGCGTTCGGGCGACGGCAGTGATCGAGCCACGCTCGATGTTGTCATCCATCACGACGAGGACGTCGAGGTCGCTGGCACCCGCGATGAAGTCTCCAAGTACCGCCGACCCATGGACGTACACACCGACGATCTCACGGTCGGCGACCTTCAGCAGATCATCGCGAAGGCGACTCGCAGAGGCCATGGTGCGTGGATCGATCCCGGGCTTCATACCCGCATTCTCTCAACAACGGTCGAAGCGAGCGAGCGCAGATCTGCCCGCTTCGCTGACTCGCCTCTCAAGTCCCAGAGCGCACAACAACGGCAGCCAGCACCGGCGATAGGTGACACTCAGGTCAGTGTTCATTCCTGCGCGTCGTAGGTCGCAAGCTCGTCGTCGGTCGGCGGCTGGTAGATCCCCACCCATTCGTCGAGTTCATCTCGCCGGATCGATCGTGATCCCCAGCGTCCCTCGAGGTCTCGGTCCACGATCCTCCGCCACAGCTCATCGGCATCAGCAGAGACGTACCGAAGCTCGACTGGTGCTCCAATCAACCTGGCGGCATCACGCAACGCATCACGCTCTTCTCGGGCCCACACACCCCACTCGATGACAACGTTGTGCCCGGCGCGAAGCAGGTCGAGGGACAACGCCAACTGGAAGGCCTCGATCCGAGCGCGGACAGGCTCATCCCAGAGGTCGATGCCCGACGCGATCATCCAGTCGTCTGGACACATTCGATGCGCTGACATCGAGGCGGCCAGGACAGTCGCCAAGGTGGTCTTGCCGCTACCCGGCAAGCCCGTGATGACGACGAGGCGGCCGCATGATCGAGTCGCGTCGGCCTCCATTGACCCATGCTTCCATGCACCACCGACCCTGCCGGCACCCATTTCCTGCACCCACACCCGTGTAACCGGCAGCGAGGATGCGGCAGGTAGGAGTCAGTGGGAGGATGGGCCATGTCCACACTCGCCGCCTTGCCGCGCATCGACGTGTTGGAGCTCGCTCGAGTCACCGGAGTCCCCGAGTTCCATCCCGAGTACCCCGCGTTCGCCCCGTTCCCTGTCCACGGTTTCGTCATCCACCACCCCGACGGCGCGATCGTCGTCGACACCGGCATCGGCCACGGCAACGATCTCATCGACACGCTCTACCGCCACCACTCGGTGTCGATAGTCGACGAGCTGAACCGTTGCGGTGTTGACGAACGAGACGTCCAGCTGATCGTCAACAGCCACCTCCACTTTGACCATTGCGGCCAAAACCACCGGTTGGCATGCCCCATTGCGGTGCAGGACGCGGAACTCCAAGCGGCTCGCCAACCCCACTACACCGTCGATGAGTGGGCCGTCGTCCCTGCGCATCGAGCCCGGGTGCTCGATGGTGACACCGACCTGTGTGACGGCGTGCGGGTGTTGCTCACGCCTGGCCACACGCCAGGCCACCAAGCTGTCGTGATCAGCTCATTCGACGAGACTCTCGTGATTGCCGCCCAGTGCATCTTCCGCTGCGACGCGTGGCACGGCGAGATCGAGATGGCGAACCTTCACGGCACCGAGTGGCGGGACCAGGCCGCTGACAGCGTGGCGCGGCTTCGAGCGCTGAAGCCCGACCGTGTGCTGCTGTCACACGTGTGGCGATCGAGTAGCTCGCCGGCCCGCACTCCGTCATCCTTCGGTCGCGCGGTTCGTCCGGCCGGGCAGCATCGGCACCGAGCACCTACTCGCCGTCAACGAACAGGCAGAAGGGATGACCCGCTGGATCGAGCATGATGCGAAGACGCGTGCGGTCACGATCCGTCGGCTGATGCAGCGCCTCGATCCCGCCGCACTCGACGACGAGTTGAACGGCTGCGTCGAGGTCGTCGACGAGGACCTCGAAGTGCATCATCTTCGCCTGCCGCCCAGGCTGCTCGGGCCAGACAGGAGCCTCGTAGGTGTCCTCGGCTTGGATGTTCAGGCTGATGCCGCCCTCGGGATTGCGGAGCTGCAACCACCCCGCGCCGTCCCGCGCAACGACCTGCCACCCCAGGACTCGCGAGTAGAACCCGCCGAGCACCTCCGCGTCGGAGCAGTCGACGGTCACCGTCGTCCAGCTGATGGACGGAGTCGCTGCCATGACGTCAGTCTCGCGCCAGCGACTCCGCATCCGCTCAACCGGGGTACGGGCACGGAGTTACCACAGATGGGAGCGGCCGGTCGGACGAAGTTGGGGGTCTGTGAGCGTGAGCGGAGCTATCAGCCGCTGTTCAGCTGAGGTCCTTCTCCCTTTGGGCGAGCGAGCGCAACACGCAGAACTCGTTGCCCTCGGGGTCGGCCATGACCACCCATGTAACGTCAGCTTGCCCAATGTCGATGCGTCGTGCCCCGAGATCCTCGAGTCGTTGGACTTCTGCTTGCTGGTCGTGGTCCGGACGAAGATCGAAGTGAATTCTGTTCTTGGCGGCCTTCTTGCTGTGGGCGGGCATCAGGGCGAGCCGACGCCCGGACCCGTCGGTTGCTGCGAGCAGATGTCCCCCGGAGGGTCCGGTCCACACATGTTCGAGTTCGAGCGCCTGGCACCAGAACGCGGTCATCGCGTCGAGGTCGACACAGTCGATCAGAACGCAGTCGATGACAAGTGGCACGCGGTCATCCTTGCAGCGCAAGCGGCGCTACTCATGGGCATTTCCCATGGGTGCCGGAGGGCATCACCGCTGGGACCGTCTATGTGTGCCGGTACGTGACGATCGATGCGAGCCGGGCGCCGAGTCCTCCGCCGCTCGAACAGTCGTCCCGCAGGTGCGAGTGGACAGCCACGAGCCGAGACCGGTGTCGTGGCCCCGCTCGGCGAGCACCGCTGGACGGAGCCTTCGGACTACTGCGGACTCAGGTCGAGATACGGTTGAGTAACCCGCTCGTCATCGACGCCGTGCTCGTGGGCTCACGGCCCGTACCTTCATGGGGGCGATGGCCATGCGTATCGATGACCAAAGTGAAGCCAACCCCTTCGGCGCTCAACGTAGCGCAAGCCTGGGACGGCGCATGCAGGATGCCACAGCGGTCAGCCTCGACCTGCTGCTGCGCGAGGCAATCGAGCTAGCGCACGGGCGCCGCCACGTGACGATCGTTCACGGTGATCCCGGCGATGTCGCTGCGTCTCGGGAGCTTTCCGAGTTCTACGAGGAGCTGCGGTCGTTCGCCCGCGGTTGCGAGTGGGTTCGTGTCCGTGGCAACGCCGAGTACGTCACCGTCACCGTGGGCGGAGCGTTCGCGGAGGAGCAGATAGCGCTGTTCGAGGCTGCTGCGGCGTTCGCGAATCCGGGCGACTGGACGATCGTCGCCTCCGCCGTACCGCCGCTCAGCTGACGCTGCTGGAGGTTCGCTGCGATCGGAGCTCGTTGTAGAGCGCCGTCGTCGCAGGCGACGGCTCGGCCTCTAGGTCGGCGAGGTACACGCACAGTTCCTCGTACGCGCCGACGAGGCCTCGGGTGTTGCCGGCGTGCGCCTCGAGTCGCATGCGGAGCCGATAGATGTGCTCGTCGCCGGGAAGCCCGCGCAACCCACGACTGATCGCGTGGCGGGCGAGATCGTGCTGGCCGGCTTCAAGCGCTAGCGCGACGAGACGGTCGACTGCCTGCTCGATGACGCGAGCCGCCTCGGCGACGTCCTGGTCCCGATGCGCCCAGTCGTAGCCAACGGCGTCGAACGGAGGACCCTCGACGAGCGCGAGCGCATCGCGCAGTGTTGCCATCGCTTCGGTCGACGACATCTCGTCTGCCGCCGTGACCGCTCTGCGAAGCAGGTCGAGGTCTGTAGCGACACGCGGGTGGAGTCGGAGCGTGCCGTGTGAACGGTCGGCCGCTGGCATGACGGGGCTGCCGTCGTCGAGGTCGCCGAGCGCCCGCCGGACTGCAGCGACAAAGTTCCAGACCGTCTTCGGCTCGACTGGCTTCCCGCCCCACAGCGCGTCCTGTGCGGCCGACGCGGCGAGCGTGCCGCCTCGACAGGCGAGGAGAACGGCAAGGATGAGCTCGCGTCGACCGACGTCGGGTCGGTCGGGGATGGACGGGACGCCGAGCACGCGCACGATCAGCTCTGGCCCTGACGACTCCGTCGCGAACAGCTGGCCGTCCGAGTCGGTGACTGGCTCGG
>JBGSII010000527.1:0-16451 GCA_041742555.1 Ilumatobacteraceae bacterium | reverse complement strand
TCGCCGCGCTCGACGCCGGCACCCGCAGCAGCGTCCGTCGCGACCTTCGCCACCATCTCGAGACCTTCGACGGGATGCGGCTCCTCGTCACGCACGACCCCGTCGATGCCTACGCGCTCGCCGACCGGGTCGCGATCCTCGACGCCGGCCGCATCGTCCAGGTCGGCACCCTCGCCGAGGTGACCGCCCACCCACGGTCGCGGTACGTCGCCGATCTCGTTGGCGTCAACCTCGTCACCGGGATGGTCGCGAACGGTGTGCTGACCACCGAGGCGGGTGCCCAGGTGGTGATCGCCGACGCTCTGCCCGGGTTGTCCTTCGCGGTGATCCGTCCCCATTCGATCCTCCTCGACCGGGATCCCCCGGCGAGATCCAGCGCGCGCAACACCTGGACCGGCACTGTCGTCGACGTCGACCGCCTCGGCGACCGGGTCCGGCTCGGCATCGACGGCCAACTCCCGCTCACCGCGGAGATCACGGTCGCCGCGCTCGACGCACTCCAACTTCGACCCGGTGACGACGTCCATGCGTCCGTCAAGGCAACCGACATCGAGGTGTACCCGGTGTGAATCCGCAGGCCGCACGAGCATCCCTCGGCCACCGGCCGCCATCGAGTGAGCCGCGACGATGGTGAACGTGGGGCGCACCAGCGAACACCAACTGCTGCTCGGAGAATGGGCGTGCCTCGGCATTCTCTACCCGGCACCCACCCACGGGTTCGCCATCGCGGCTCGTCTCAAGCCCACCGGCGACGTCGGTCGAGTCTGGTCGTTGTCGCGAGCGCTCACCTACCGGTCGTTGGAACAGCTCACCATCCGCGGCTACATCCGACCCGTCGGCGAAGAACCGGGCATTGCCGGCGGCAACCGCACGATTCTCGCTGCCACCCGCACGGGCCGGGCGCAGCTCCGCAAGTGGCTCGACACCCCCGTCGTCCACCTCCGCGACCTGCGCAGCGAACTCCTGCTCAAGCTGATCATCGCCGACATCTGCCAGATCGACGTCTCGGCGATGCTCGAGGCTCAACGTGCGCACATCGTCGATCTGGCGACGGCGATCTCGGCACAGATCGACGAGGAACCCCGCGACGTCGTCGCCCTGTGGCGAAACGAGTCGTCCAATGCTGCGCTCCGATTCCTCGACCACCTCCTCGACGTCGACGAGTGACAGGCCGCGCGCTCACCCTCGAACGCTCGCGTTCACACCCGTCGCAGGGGCTCCAGCACCGACACGTACTCAGCGAGCCGGGCGGCGATCTCGATGGCAGCGTCGATGTCGTCGGGGTCGGGTTGCTCCCAGATCTCGGAGATTCGACGCCACCGGTCGACGCCGAGGAACACGCCCGCTTCGGGTTCACCACCGAGTTCTCGACGCCAGACCTTCTCGCCGTCGAGGAGGCGGGTGAGCACGGCCTCGTTCTTGTCGACCTTCGGGTACTCCGCATGGAACCCGACCTCGAGCACGACGGCGCCGTCGAGCCGGACGAGCTGCGCCTCGTAGTGCTCGCGGGTTGCGTCGTCGTACCAGACCTTGATGCCGCGCGGGTGGGCGGCCGTGTGCAGCGTGCCGCCGACATCGAGGGTGTTGCTCTCGAACACGTCCTGCACCTGGTGGAAGAACGACAGTTCCACATCGACCTACAGGCTGAGGCCATTCGGAGTGGTGAGTGCTGCGAAGGCCAGGCGTGCGTGGGCTCGAACCATGGATGGGTCCTCGCCTGCTGAGATCCGGGTGAGCATCATCGTGAGCTGGGCGTCGACGTAGGTTGCGGTGATCTCGACGGGTGCCGGCAGCTCGATCTCGCCTTCGTTCGCGCGCCATTCGAGCCACGCGGCATATGCCGCAACAGCGTGCTCGCGGAGGCTGTCGACATGCTCGCCGGTGACGGGGCCGAGGCGCCAGCGGAAGCTGCGCATCTTGGCGAACAGGCAGCCCGAGGGAGCGTCCGGCGTCTCCTCACGAGTGGCGAAGTCGATCAACGTGTCCAGCGTCTCCTGGAACGGTCGGTCGTCGGAGAGTGTCGCCAGCACGGGGGCGAGCACCGTCTCGGTGTAGTGCGTGAGCGCGGCGTCCATGAGTTGGTCCTCGTTGCCGAACTCTCGATACAGACCGGGCTTGGAGATCTTCGCCCTGCGGCAGATCTCGTTCACCGACACCGCATCGACGCCGTCGCGCCAGTAGCTGTCGATGGCGACGTCGAGTGTGCGGGCGCGGTTGAACGTCTTCGGTCTGCCCCGTGCGCGTGTGGTGGCGTCGCCTGTCATCTCGATCCCAGTCTGACAAATTTCCGAACTGATTGGTACTCAAAGGTTGACGTATGCGTCGCGGATCAGTATAAATACCGTACGGTACGAAATCGGACCAACCGACTCGGCCGACCTATCCGATCTACCAGCCAGGAGTTCCCCCGCCATGAGCAACACCGCCTCGACGACCGCAAACCATGACACGGTGCGTGCGTTCTACGCCGACATCCTCTCCTCGCCCGCCACGACGACGCAGGACCGCTACTACGAGCTCTTCTCGCCCGACGTCGTCTCGATCCCCACGCCTCCGGGTGGGCCGGGTGCGCAGGGCATGCTCAACACCGTCGCATTCCTCGGCCAGGTGGTCCCGGATCTGACCTGGGAGGTGAAGGAGATCATCGCCCTGGATGACGGCCGCTTCGTGGTCCGCGGTGAGGCTTCGGGCACTCCGACCGGCCCGTTCCTCGGTGTCGAGACGCCCACGGGCCGCAGCTTCTCGGTCATGTCCATCGACATCCTCACCCTCGAAGAGGGCAAGATCGCCCACACCTATCACCTCGAGGACTGGACGTCCGCGATCGCCCAACTCACAACCGTGGAGTGACTCGAAGGCGTCGGGCCGGAGAGTCCGGCCCGACGCCAGACGTACCGATTCCAGTGATCGATCAGACCCACCAACCAGGAGATCCATCCATGCCCAAGAACGTGTTCATCACCGGTGCCAATGGCGGTTTCGGACGCCTCACGACGTCGAGCCTGCTCGAGGCCGGTCACACGGTCGTGGCCACCATGCGCAACATCGAGACCCGAAATCTCGCCGTAGCCACCGAGTTGCGCGCGGCCGGTGCTCACGTCGTCGAACTCGACGTCACCGATGACGCCAGCGTCGACATCGCGGTGGCGAACGCCGTCGAGTTCGCCGGCGGCATCGACGTGGTCGTCAACAACGCCGGTGCCGGATCGATCGGCCTGCTCGAGACGTTCAGGCCCGCCGATTGGCAGGCGATCTTCGACATCAACGTGTTCGGCGTACAGCGCGTCAGCCGCGCCGCACTCCCGATCATGCGTGCCCAGGGATCGGGCACGCTGATCTTCCTCTCCAGCGTCGTCGGTCGCATGGCGCTGCCGTTCTTCGGTCCGTACAACGCCGCCAAGTTCGCCGTCGAGGGCCTCGCCGAGACCTACCGCAGCGAGCTGTCGGCGCTGGGAATCGAGACCTGCGTCGTCGAGCCGGGCGCATACGCCACCAACTTCATCGACGGGCTGATGCAGTCGAGCGATCGCAGCCGCGACGAGAGCTACGGCGACATGGTCCACGCCCCGCGGAACCTCATCGAGAGCTTCGAAGGAGCGATGGCGTCGAACCCGGCGCAAGACCTGCAGAACGTCGCCGATGCGATCGTCGCACTCGTCGACACCCCGGCGGGTCAACGCCGATTTCGGACCGTGGTCGACAACATGGGCATGGCCGACGCCGTCACGCCCTACAACGACGGTGCCGAGCAGGTGACCGCTGCGATCTACGGCGCCTTCGGCATGGACGGCCTCCTCGCCGTCAAGACCGGGACGATCTGAGGCGACCACGGCCTCCCTCGACACCGTCCGGTCGTTCCTGACCGAAGAGCACGGCCTCGCCGTCGTGTCCACCGTGCAACCCGACGGCGCAGTCCTGTCGACGGTCGTGAACTGCGGCGTCATCGATCACCCCATCACGCACGAACTACGCGTCGCCTTCGTGTCCCTCGGTGCTGCCGTCCGCCTGCGTCACATCCGAAGCGGCTCGCCCGTGACGGCTGCCATTCGTCGTGGCTGGAACTGGGTAGCGGTCACTGGTGCCGCCGAGCTCATCGGCCCCGACGACAACGCCGACGAGCTCGACCCGGACCGCATCCGGATCCTGCTCCGCGACATCTTCACCGCAGCCGGCGGCGACCACGACGACTGGGACACCTACGACAAGACCATGCGCGACCAGGCCCGCACCGCGGTCCTGATCACACCCGACCGCATCCGCGGCAACAGCTGACGTGATCGTCGCACGCCCACTCGAGACAGCCCACCACCAGACCGAGGACACCCCATGAGTGACACGACGATCTCCACCATCGCACTGCTGCTCTGCCTGGCACCCGGTGTGGTCCACCTCGTCGAGGTGGCCTTCCCCCTGCTGGCTCGTTGGGTCGTGAACTACGTGTTCCCGTTCTTCGGGCCCGCACTGCCCACCAGGGCCGGGTCGCTGACGAACGACGAGCAGCTCGCGATGCTCGACGCGGCCGTCGAGGCGGCCCCGGCCGCCAAGAAGGAGGCGGCATCGGACTACATCTTCTTCATGCTCTTCGAACAACGTCAGGGCTCGCTCGCGTTCATCTCGGTCATCGCCGGCGTCGTCTACGGCCTCACGTTGACCCTCACCGAACGGAACCCCCTGCACCTCGTCCTCGGCGTGATGGCGGCGCTCTTCGCGCTCGTCAACCTCAACCACGCCGGCATCCCGTTCCTTGGCCACCACCCCCGGGTCACGCGCCACGGACGCAACGTCGGCATCGTGTTCGGCCCGTTCTGGGCGCTCGCGACCGTGCTGAACGTGCTGGCCTTCTCGGCATCGATGCCCAACTGAGCGCACACCCCTTGCACTGCTGCAAGGGAAACCGTCTGACTTCGGGATCACCTACGACTGGGCGCCTCGCCAGCGTCCTGTGGACCGATGTGACCGAAGCCGTTGGGCGTGCACGCAAGGTCACTGGCCGAGCAGCTCCCGCGGGAAGTAGTCGATGAGGCTCGGTTCCTTCCAGTCCGGGTAGGCGTCGATCATCGCAGCCCTGTACTGGTCGCTGCTGGTCGAACTGGAGAGATTCGCCTGGGCGGTGCGGATGTAGCCGATGGTCTCTGCGTAGACATCTGGCCCCGCCGGGAGCCCGTGACCGGGATACACGCTGGCGGGCGAGTCGAGCTCGAGTGCTTCGAGGATCGAGATCCAATTGTCGAGATCGCTGGTGAGGAAGAGATGGACCTCGTTGAAGACGAGGTCACCGGTGAACACCGCGTCGTGATCGGGCAGGGTGATCACCATCTGGGCGGCCGCTTCCGCGTCGAGGTACTCCTCGGCGACGTACTCGACACCGTCGACCGTGAACGAGCCGTCGAGGACCTCGACCTCGCGATCGCCGGCATCGATCAGCCCGGCGACGGTTGCGGTCGTGGCGACCGGCGCGTCGGCGAACGCCGTGTTCAACCCGCCGACGTGGTCGGGGTGATCGTGGGTGATGAGCACCTTGGCGATCGGCTTGTCGAGCGAATCGACCGCAGCTCGGAAGTTCTCGGGGTCGCCGCTCGCGTACTGCGTGTCGATGACGACGAGCGACGACGCCGACTCGATGATGTAGGTCCCGTTGCTGAGGCTGGCGCCGAGGAACGAGTGAATGGTGACGTCGTCGATCGAGTCGGCCGTCAGTGCGGACGCAGCCGCCGGCGCAGCAGAGAAGGTTGCCCCCGGCGTCGTGTCGTCGTCGGCGCCGCCCGCCGCGCCGACGACGACCAGACACGCGATGGCCAGGACGTGGGGTGAGTTCATCGGGTGTCCCGCTTCCGTGCGACGAGTTATGTACCGGATGGTCCGAAACTATACCGCAGTCTGCGGCGGACGGGAGTCGCAATGCTGCGTGCCCACCCGTTCGCAGCAAGAACAGTGCCGCTGGCTCACGTCTCATCGTGACGGTCAGATGCGCACGTCGAACGCGGATGTCGCCATGACCTGACCGCCCACCTGGAGCTCGACGTGGTGGGTGCCGGCGCGGTACGTGCGTGTCGATGCCTGCTGGATGAGGCGCCGCTTCGCCATTGCGCATCGTTCGCCCGGATCGATGTCGACGGTCGTCCACTTGAACACCTTCGGCGATGTTGCGCCCGACGCGTTCACGTGGTGCACGACGAAGTCCACGACGAGTCGCTGCGACGAGTCGGCAGTCGAGCGGAGCTCGGCCGTGAGCGCAATGTGGGCGCCCATCTCGACCACCGCTGGTGACACCTCGAACCGTTCGACGACCACCAGCGGCTCGGTCGTGAAGCCCAGCACGCCGAGCGCGCTCGAGTCGCCGCGCTTCACCAGCGTCCGCAGCGCGTGCGCCACCATGCGTCGATCGGTGGCCGGCTCGTCCATCCAACCCGCAACTGTGTCGACGACCAGCTTCGGGTGCGACTTGGCGACGTCGTTCAAGTGGTTGGCGACCGAGCGGCGCACGGTCTCGGACGGGTCGTGGCGGAGGCGGTGAAGGAGTGCGATGCCGGGCAGCGGGTCGTCGAGCAGCCGTCGCACGCTCATGCCCCAGGGGAGTCGCGGACGCGTGCCCTCCGATGGCAGCCGCCGGACACGTTCGTCATCATGTTCGGTGAACTCGAGCAGTCGGGCGTAGGTCGCGTCGTAGTGGTCACGCAGGAACGGCCGGATCGCGAACTCGCAACTCATCCGCTTGGTGACGTGCTCCATCGCGTCGAGCGCCTCGGCGGGGCGAGACGGCCCGAACAGCTCGACGACCGCGGCCAACGGCCATGCCGCCCATCCGTCGATCGGCGGCTCCGCCCGTGCGACGTCGACGACCCTCGCCAACGACGCTGCAGGGTCGTGGTCGCCGAGTGCGTGCCACAGTTCACGGGCGATCAGCTCGATGCGGGCCTTCAGCTCCAGGCCGTCGAGTTGGTCTGTGGTCCGCTCCATGAACCCGCGTGCGTCGAAGCGGTCATCGACCGTCGCGAAGCGGCGGGCCAACTCGTCGACCACGGTGGCGTCGACCGAATCCTTCAACGCAGCAGGCACGCCGTTGACCGTAGCGGGATCTCGCCACGCCTCGAGCTCCTCCGCTTCGGACCTACGTGGCGGCGACACTCGGCCATCTGAAGCTCGACGATCGCCCGCCGAGTACCGTGGTCCCTCTGAGGATTCGCGACGCCGCTTGCCGGTGCTCGGACCTCTCGATGTGCTGCCGATCTTGACCCGAGGAACGCGATGATCACCGATGTCGAGGACTATTTCGAGAGCGGGTGTGGGCGCTGTGATCGGTTCGCCACCGCCGACTGCTCGACGAAGCTGTGGCTCGAGGGCCTGCTCGATCTCCGGCGCATCTGTCGTGATGTCGGGATGTCCGAGCACGCCAAGTGGGGCCACCCCTGTTACATGTACGCCGGTCGAAACATCGTCATCATCGGCGCGTTCCGCGACGACTTCCGACTGACGTTCTTCAACGCTGCGCTGATGCGCGACCCGCACGGCGCGCTGGTCCGGCAGGGACCGAACACCGCTGAGCCGGACTGCTTCAGGTTCGTCGACTCCCGGCAGGCCGTCGCCTCGGAGGTGATCATTCGCGAGTACCTCGCCGAGGCGATGGGGTACGCCGAACAGGGCATCAAGCCGGCCAAGGTCGAGCGTGAACTCGAACTCCCCGACGAACTCGTCGAGGCGCTCGAGGCCGACCCCGAGCTCTCCCAGGCGTTCACGGCGCTCACCCCGGGCCGTCAGCGCAGCTACGTCTTCGCGCTCAACTCCGCGAAGACGTCGGCCACCAAGGTCGCCCGGATCGTCAAGTACCGCGACAAGATCCTGGCCGGCAAGGGCGCGCTCGACCGGTAGTAGCCGCCCTGGTGATCGCCACCGCCGAGCACGCGGGCGCCGACCGCCTCATCACGACCGACCGAGCGTGGCCGACCGCCAAGGCGATGAAGCTGTCCGTCTCGATCGAGCGGCTCTGAGGCTCGCCGGCCGGACCGCTCGTCTCGACGCACGGTGAGCCCCGGCTCGTACTGTCTCGTCATGGCACATCAGCTGGTGATCACGAACGGCACGGTCGTCGATGGAACCGGAGCGCCCCCAAGACATGCGGACCTCGCCGTCGACAACGGCCGGATCAGCCGGATCACCGAATCCGGAGCGTTGGCCGACGCACCTGCCGCCACGAAAATCGACGCGACCGACCGGCTGGTGACACCCGGCTTCGTCGACGTGCACACACACCTCGATGCGCAGATCGGCTGGGAGCCGGAGATGCGCCCGAGTTCACACCACGGTGTCACCACCGCGCTGATCGGCAACTGCGGCGTCACGTTCGCACCGGTCAGCAAACCGAACCGGCGCTACCTCGCCGAGCTGATGGAGGCCGTGGAAGACATCGCGGCCGACGCCATCATGGACGGGCTGCCGTGGTCGTGGGAGAGCTACGGCGAGTACCTCGACGCCGTCCAGGAACTCCGCCCCGCGCTCAACGTCGTCGGTCTCGCCGGTCACTCGGCCATCCGCTTCGAAGCGATGGGCGACCGATCGATGGACAAGGACGCACAGCCGACCGACGCCGAACTCGCACGGATCGCCGACCTCGTGCGCGAGTCGCTCGAAGGCGGGGCTGCCGGCTTCTCCACGTCGCGCTTCCTCGGCCACCGGGTCCCCGATGGTCGCTGCACGCCCGGAACGTTCGCCGACCAGCGCGAGATGGAAGCGATCGCAGAGGCGATCGTTGCCGGGGGCGGTCCGGGACGGCTCTTCCAGGTCGCTCCCGACATCCAGACCCGTCGCGTCGAGGAACTGTCGATGTTCGAACGCGCGGCCGAACTCGGGTGCCAGGTCATGTTCTCCGGTGGGACCGGCGAGCGCGGCGATGGGGGCATCCGCATGTGGAGCGAGTTCCTCGACCGCAACAACGCGGCGGGTCGTCGGATCACGGCGATCGGCCACACTCGCCCGAGCGGGGCGTGGTACGGGCTCGCACAGCTGTGCGGGTTCCGCACCAGCGGCTGGAGCGAGCTCATGTCCCTGCCGACGATCGCCGACCGGGCGAACGCACTGAACGATCCGGCGACGAAGGCTCGGCTCGTCGCCGAGGCGAAAGCCGCAGGGTTCAGCTGGGGCACGCCCGAGATGATGCACGCGACCGGCACCGGCGACCAGCCGGACTGGGACCTGGATCGCCGCCAGTCGCTGGCCCAGATCGCGGCCGACGAGGGGCGCGACCCGATCGAGGTGTATGTCGATCGCCTCGCCGCGTCGGAAGGGACGGAGTTCTTCAACCTCTGGGCATTCGGGGGCGCGCTGGAGAACCAGTGGCGCTACCTGACGATGGACCACGTGATCCCGCTCCTCGGTGACGCTGGCGCGCACGTCGGCTTCTTCACCGATGCGGATTCGACGACGTTCCTGCTCGCCGAGCTGACCCGTAACCGTGGGCTGTTCACACTCGAGAACGCGGTCCACTGCATCACGGGCAAGGCCGCAGCAACGCTCGGCCTGGTCGAGCGCGGCGAGATCCGCGAAGGCTGGCACGGCGACCTGAACGTCATCGACTACGAGCGGCTCGCGACCGGCCGCCCCGAGTACCGCAACGACTTCCCACACGGGGGTGGACGATTCATGGTGTCGGCAACCGGCTACGACGCGACGATCGTCGGCGGCGCGGTCGTCGTCCGCGACGGTGTCCACACGGGTGAACGGCCCGGACAGGTCATCCGCGAGTTCGCACACTCCTGATGAGCCCGACCGAGCCGTCGCTGTTGGACGACACGTTCGCGCTCGATCCGGTCTTGGTCGAGCGGTTCCGTACCGATGGGCACGTGCTGGTCGAAGCGCTGGCGACACGTGACGAGATCGAGTCCTTTCGGCCGCTCATCGAGCATGCCGCGCTCGACACGGCATGGGACAAGCGGCCCCTCGAGGAGCGCGACACCTACGGCAAGGCGTTCCTGCAGTCGTTCAATCTGTGGCGTGTCGACGAACGCATCGCGAGGTTCGTCCTGAGTGCTCGCTTCGCACGGGTCGCGGCCGGTCTTCTCGGCGTCGAGCGGGTCCGGCTCTACCACGACCAGGCCCTGTTCAAGGAGCCCGGCGGCGGCCGCACACCGTGGCACCAGGACCAGTGCTACTGGCCGATGGACACGGACCGGACCATCACGATGTGGATGCCCCTCGTCGACGTTCCGGTCGAGATCGGGTCGATGACGTTCGTGACCGGCAGCCACGAGATGGGTGATCTGCGCGGATCGGCGATCTCCGACGCGTCCGACGCGGAATTCGCTGCACTCATCTCCGATCGAGCGTTGCCCACCCACAGTTACGGCGTGCTCTCGGCGGGCGACGCCACGTTCCACGCTGGGTGGACCATCCATTCGGCCGGTCCGAATCCGACCGACACCATGCGGCCCGTGATGACGGTGATCTACGTGGCCGACGGCGCCCGGGTGCGGGCCGATCTCACCGAGTTGCAGGACTTCGACCGCAAGGTCTGGCTCGGTGGTGCCGGTCCTGGTGAGCAGATCGACTCGGAACTGAACCCGGTGCTCGGTTGAACGCGCCGACGATGGGTCGCCGCGCGACCGACATCGCAACGGTCGTCACCAGCCGAATCGACGTGGTGGCGATCATCGAAGCTCCACCGACCGAACGTGATAGGTGTTGGCGGGACGTTCGGACAGGAGGGACGCGCGATGGCTGACGAGTTCGGTGACATGTTGGAAGAGGTGCGCGTGGCCGTCTACCGGTCGCTTGCGGCATCGGGTCGCCTCCCGAGCCCTGACCGTCTCGCCGACATTGCAGGAAGCCCTGTTCGTGCGGCGCAGGCGGTGGCCGAGCTCGCCGATCGTCGGGCGTGGGCGCTGGGGCCGGATGGCTCGATCGTGCTCGCCCACCCGTTCGCCACCCGGTCGTTCGGGTACAGCGTGATGAGTTCGACCACCTTGTGGTGGGGTGGTTGCTGTTGGGATGCGTTCGCCATCACCCATCTCGTGTCGAACTGCGGCCCCACGATCATCGCCGGGACGTGCCCCGCATGTGATCGACCGCTGGTCTGGCGCGTCGAGACGAGCGGCCCTCCCGATGGTCCGGAGATGGCGCATTTCCTGGTGCCGACGAGCCACATGTGGGACGACGTCGTCCACACCTGCAGCAACCAGCTGCTGTTCTGCGGTGATGCGTGCGTCGACGCCTGGCTCGTCCGAACCGGCCACGACGAGGGATACCGGATGGATCTCACCACGCTGTGGCGGCTCGCAGCGGGCTGGTATTCCGGGCGACTCGATCACGGCTACACGCGTCGCGAACCTGCTGAGGCCTTGGCGTACTTCCGCGACGTCGGGCTCCGCAGTCGGTTCTGGGGGCTCGACGACGCGTGAGGTGAGCGCCGCCGCGTCGGGAGCGACGCATCGCCGGCGCAACTAGGGCCGTCGCGGCGAGGAGGCGTTTGCCACCGCTGCCAGGAAGACCTCGTCGAAGGAGACTGCGTCGACGGCGGTCACGACGTCGTGGGGTCGGCCAGCGGGATCAACGACGAATCGGAGCAGGCCGTTCTCGACACGCGTCGACAGGAGCCGTTGCTCGATCTGGGCGCCCGTCCAACCGACCGCGATCGCCGCAGTGACGGGATCCCAGTGGAAGTTCGTGAGGTCGTCGGGAACTCCCGGCCAGGCCGCCGCGAGTTCGCCGAATCCACTCGCGTCGCGGTGCAGTTCGCTCTGGTCGGCCAGGAGCTCGCCGAGTGGACCGGTCGCTCGGAGCTCGGCGAGGTCACGACCCTTGAGCGTCGTGCGCATCGCGACGGGCAGCGGTACCAGGGTGAGACGTGCCGTCGCCGCGACGATCTCCGCAGCTCGCACGTCGACCTGCGTGTTGAAGTCCTGTTCGTGACCCCATGGTGGCAGCCCTGGCCCTCCGGGCTCGAACGATCCGTTCATGGCCACGATGTGCGCGCCGTCCAACGATCCCGGTCTGGCCAACTCGAGCACGGCCAGGTTGGTGAATCCACCGATCGCCACGATCGTCGCGCCCTGCGCGGTGTTGTCCGCCAGGAGTTCGAGGGACGCTCCGGCGCGATCTCGAAGCGGTCGTACCGGCGTCGTCCAGTATCTCGGATCGTCGGCCGTCGAGCGATATGTGCCCCCGGTGAGGGTCGTCTCGCTGCCGGGAACGATCGGCACGCCCGAACGCCGCGCAGTCTCCAGCACACGGTG
The DNA here is from genome assembly GCA_041742555.1 of Ilumatobacteraceae bacterium. Classification (GTDB taxonomy): domain Bacteria; phylum Actinomycetota; class Acidimicrobiia; order Acidimicrobiales; family Ilumatobacteraceae; genus Sva-07. Next base: position 4,230 of record JBGSII010000527.1, on the reverse strand, counting down.
CACGCACCCGGCGCGGTGCCCGTCGTGTTCGAGCGACGTGGTGATGCCCACCAACTCGACGTCGGGCCAGCCGAGCAGCAACGCGAGCGCACACGCATCGTCCGGGTCGCCCCCGAAGTCCGTGTCCAGGTGCACCCTCACGCTGCGAACCCTACGAGCTCGGGGCCGGCGACGACATTCGAGGATCGGCGTCTCGGGTCACCTCCGAGTTCAGCGCTCGGCACGTGCGCAAACGGCAGATCGACGGCGACCTCGTGACGCCAGGCAGCGACTTCACCGTCAAGGTGATTCCTGGAGCGCTCGCTGTCCGAGTGCCGGCGTGAAACCAGACGTCGACCCGACCCGACGCGCAGGTCAGTCGCGGAGCAGTTCGCCCACGTTGAGGATCAGCAGCGCTCCCGCGGCAAGTCCGAGGAGGGTGGCGAGCACGATCCGCCAGTCGGCGATCACCTGTTGAGACACGGCCAGTGCAAGGGCGCCGATGGCGAACGCCGCGACGACGAGCAGTGCGAAACTCAAGAAGTGCTTTCGTGCGATCGCTTCGATGGCGAAGAGGCCGATGAGCACCTCGACGCCGATCGTGTCGAGCGTCCAGCCGCGTTCGAGAACCACGAGGATCGCAACGACCAGAATCGCCGAGGTGCTGACCGCGGACCAGATCGCCAGCAGTCGTCGGCGGCCGGGTGTCTCGGCCGGCAATGGCATGCGACGATGACGAAGGTGGTCGTGGACGCCGCTCGCCGCTGGGGGGTCCTCGATCCGCCGTGCCACGACGAGTCGCTCATCGCACAGCGCGACCCGCTCGGCCACCATTGTGCTGAGCGCGGACTCGTCGGCGGCGATGACGTGTTCGCCACTCGAGACCGTGGCACGCTGGCGGTTCTGGTGCTGCTCGATCTCGGTGTCGATCGTGCGGATCTCGGTGTCGAGCTCGGTGAGCCGGGCCTCCAGGTTCACCCGATCCGTTCGACCGTTCGGAGCCACCTTGCGCAGACCGGCCCAGCCGACCGGGTCGCCCCATGAGGTGCGGACTCGCCCGGAGCGCTCGTAGCGCGGCCCCGCCGGCCCCCGTTCGCCGCCGAGAGGATCCTGCGTGTCGTTGCCCCACAGCCCGCGGTAGTGCATCACCCACGGCGTCGTCTCGTCGATGACGACGGGGTTCCACCCCCGATCCTGTCCGGGCCCGATCGACACCCCGTCGCCGCGGGCATAGTCGACGTACGGGATCGACAACCCGGCGTGGTCCTGCTCTCTCGTCCACGGCAGGAACGTTCGAGAGATGCGGCGGGTCAGCCTGAGCACGCCGGCGAACGCGGGGACGTCGTGGGTGGTCAGGTAGTCGCCCGTGAGGTAGGCGCCACTGTGTGAGCCGAGCCCGGCGTGGATCACCGGGTGGTCGCCGACGAGCGTGAGGTCCGGGTCGTCCCAGCGGCGCCGCAGGTCGTCGCCGACCTCGTCGTGCGCCGATGCCGCGATCCAGACGGGCCGGAGGTCGTCCTCGCCGTCGGCGAGATACACGATCACCTGCTCCCAGTCGGCCTCGTGATCGTTGACACCGTAGACACGGCTGCGCCAGTCGTTGTAGGCGTAGAAGAACCAGTACTGCAACACCGTGTAGCCGCTGTCGCGCACGACACGGCCGTAGTAGGGATGATGGTCGGGTTGCATGCCGGTCCGATACAGCGTCTCCGCCGCCGCTTCGGCACCGGACGCGTTCCGACCGCGAAACACCAGACTGGCCCGGCTGAGCGCGTCGAGGCCGCGACTCAGCACCCCGACACGTGCCAGCCGCACGGCGTCGTGGAACCGTGGCCGATCTTCGCGGACCCGCCACTTCACCACCTCGACCCGCGAGAACGGCTCGTCCACCAGGCGCAGGAACTGCCCGGGTCGCAGCCGATCGGCGCCCAGTTCCGCGAGGTGCCCCAAGGTCAGCGTGCCCTTCGGCGCGACGACCGCGACGTCTCCCCGCCCTCGCTTGTCGAGCAGCTCGCACCGATGGACGTAGTCGTCAACCGCTGCCGGCAGGAAGTACTCGCCCTTCGTGAAGCGGACGATCGGCTCGAATCTGCGGAGCAGCGCGACATCGTCGGTGTGACCGCCCGTCTCGCCCGTCGCCGCGTCGCTCACCGGCCAGGATCATATGTCCGGTCGGCATCGTTCGCTCGATGAGCCGCGGGCGTCTGCTCGAGGCGTGACGGTCTCGTGGCAGCGGAGCACGAACCCAGACTCACCGCATCGCGACCGCGGTCGAATGGGCCCCGCAACGTTGCCGCGACATGCTTCCGGAGCTGCACATCGGTCATCGGTCGGTGCTGGACGAGGTGCTGGTAGTGCAGCGGAGCGACCAGGAGCGTGGCGACGGTCCCAGGGTCCGCGTCGTCGTCGAGGATCCCCTCGTCGACAGCACGCTGGATCAGGCGGATCAGCGGCCGCCGCCGACCAGCGGTGAAGCGGGCGCGGTGACGCCGCACGCCGGGATCGCGTTCGGCGTGCTCGAGGATCGACCCGATCGAACCCCCAGGTGCCCTCCCGCGGGGCCCGTCCGAGTCCGAGCACGATCTGCTCGACCTGTTCTGAGCTGCTTCAGCCGCTGCGCTGCACGCGTGCTCGATGGTCCGAGCCGTTCTCGCCGTCGATCCGCGACCGCTTGGTGCCATTGACCTCGTTGACCTTGGCGTCGCGTCCGGTCACTGGTTGCGCACCGACGCGTGTCTCGCGTTCGAAGCTGTGTGACGCTTGGGTGTTGCGGTAGTAGCTCCACAGCCCGAAGTACACCGCTCCGCCGCCGATGGGTCCGAGGGCGAGCAACCAGACCGGGCCACCATCGTCCGCGGCGACGATCGTCGCGGCCACCTCGTTGAGCAGGAAGGCAATCATCCCGCTGCCACCAGGATGGCGATGGCGATGGCCTCGAGGATCGCGCCAACGCCCAGTGCGGCCGCGAACAGCCTCGGATGCGAGACCGGAACACTGCCCATGACCTCGCCGGTTCGGCCGTTGACCGCGATGTAGTGCACCATGCCCCCCTCGTGCTGGTGGGCGTACAACCAGACCGGCAGATACATCGAGATCCACCGCGTTCCGTGGACATCGAGGCGCTCGCGCTCCCACCGCACGCCACGGTCGTATCGGTCGACGCTCGGCTCGAGCTGCGACCTCGCGATCGACAGCAGCTGGTCCTCCAACTCGGGTTGCATGTGGGCGACGTCCTGGTCGCGCTTCTCCGAGGTGAACCCCGTCAGATAGCTGGCGTTCCACTTCACCGCGTTCGCTGTGTCGAAGGGCAGGATCGTGTTGATGACGTTGTTGGTGTTGACCGAAGCGTTCATGTGTGCCCGTTCCGCCGACGACTCGATCGTCAGATCGTCGACGGTGAAGTCGATGTGTCGTTGCACCTCGTAGACGTCGGCGTCGTAGTAGGTCTCCTTGTTGTTGTCAGAGCCCCTCGTGTACCGCCGCGTCTCGATCTCGCCGCGGCCGGCGACCTCAGCACTCACGTTGCCGTCGACGACCATGTAGGGCATGTAGACCCCGACGACGTTGTCGGCCTTGAAGTCCCGGACGAACCCTCGGTCGGCGAACAGACGCCGCCTGCCGGCGAACTCGCGGATCTTCGCCATCGCCTCGTCGTGGGTGAGCTTGAATGGCAGCACCGCGTCGGGCACCGCACCGTTGGGCACCTGCTCGTTCACCGTGAGGACATGGCGGCACCAGTGACAGCGAGCGCCCATTTGCTCGGCGGTGTTGACGACGACGTCGGCACCGCAGCCGGCGCACTTCATCGTGATCACCGCATCGACATCGGTGTCGATGTCGGCGGCGCCCGACCCGATCGTCGTGCCGCGCAGCGACGTCAGATCACCGTTGGCGATTGTCTCGTCGAGGCGAGCCTCCGACCATTCGTGGCGACAGAACAGGCAGATGAGTGTTCCCGTCGACGGGCGCAGCTGGATCTCGGTCGCGCCGCACTGCGGGCAGCGGTTGACGCCATCGTCGAGCCGCTCGTTCTCGGTGTCGATGGTCGGGTCGGCTTCGCCCGGCGGTGGCAGGCTCGTCATGTCAGCTTGCGCCCACGCGGACTCAGAGTCCGAGCACCTTGTTCTTGGCGGCGTCGTAGTCCTCCTGTGTGATCAGACCCGCGTCGAGCATCTCCTTGAACTTGGACAGCTGCGCCATCGGATCGTCGGCGGCGGGCGCGGCCGGTGCCGCGGGCGCGGGTGCAGGCGC
>JBGSII010000526.1:0-4388 GCA_041742555.1 Ilumatobacteraceae bacterium | reverse complement strand
GGTGGAACACCACCCGACTCCACTCCGCCATCGGCAACATCCCGCCAATCGAGTTCGAGGCCGCTCACTATGCTCAACAACACCCGGCCGTCACAGCCGGAGACCACTAAACCAAGCCTCTACAGAACCCGGGGCGATTCACATCGTCGCGTGGGACTTCGGCGAAGGCCGTGACGTTGCCGTCCCTGGCGCGCTCGCGAAGGTCAGCTCGCATGTTCGTCGGCGCAGGCTCGTCAAGTTGGGCGAGCACATCCTCGGCGGATCGGAGCGTGATGAAGCCGACGGGGAACGGGGTGGAAACGGTGAGGCCTTCGATCGGCACGTAGACGCTGAACCCGCCCGCCATCTGCCTGACTGTACCCGTGCCTAGGCGCAAGCCGAGGGTGCACAAAAGGTGCACAGGACTCTCCAACACGGCACGATGCGGGAACGATCTCGGTGAACTGGCCGGACTCCGACCCCAGGTCAGAGGGCACTCGCCGGACGAGACGGACTGCATAACACCAGCTCAGAGCCCTTAAACCCCCCTTCCACTCACGTGGAGTGTGGGTTCAAACCCCACCCCGGGCACGTCAACTGTGACGACCTACAACCGGCCGGCTGGACGCCTTACCAACATTTGAACGTGGGCACGGCAGCTGCGAGGAGGCCGACGTCCGTTGTTCACGGTCGCCTCTCTGTCGTGTGGAGCGGGTCGTTCGGCGAGGGAGGATCCGGTGCGTCGAGGGCGGTGATGCCGCCGGCCACGAATCGTGGCAACGCATCGATCAGGGTCGCCCGCAGCGCCGCTCGTTCGTCGGTTGGTGTGTCGAGGTAGTCGATCAGGACGCCGTAGGTCAGCGAGGCGATGAGGCGCGCTGCCAGATCGGTGTCGACGTTGCCGGTGCCAGTCCGTTCTCGCAGGGTTGCGGCGATGGTGGTGATCCACCGTTGACGGAGCGCCTGGAGCAGGGTGCGCACGCGGGGATCGGGGTTCTCGCGTTCGCGCACCTGGATGCGGAACAGGTCCTCTGCGCCGTCGACCATGGCGAACCAGGTCTCGAACGCTCGTCGAGACCGTTGCGTCGGGTCGTCGACCGGGGCCGTGGTGATCGACTGGTGCAGGACGAAGCGAGCGGTGTCGACCGCTTCCTCGAGGACCGCCACCAAGAGGTCCGTCTTGTCGGAGAACTGGTGGTAGAAGCTGCCGTTGGACACGCCGGACGGTTCGAGCACATCCCGCTGCACGCTCACTGCGTCGTGGCCCTTGGCCGCAAACGCGGCACGGGCCTGCACGAGCAGCCGACGACGTGTGTCGTCGGCTCGGCTCATGGCCACTGCCGAAGTTCTCGTCCCGTCTTTGCCCACGTCTTACCTCCGCTCAGGATCCTACTGGAGAACGTTCTCTAGAGCGTTATCTCTAACCGAAAGGATCCCCATGCTTCCCCTTCCCATCGTGGCGCCGGTCATCGTCGTCGGCGTGCTGCTCGAGCTCGCCTGGTCTCACCGGCGCCGTCTCGGCCTCTACACCGCCAAGGAATCCGCGGCGAGCATCGGCACGGCGGTGATCAATCAGATCGCGAGCGTCGCGTTGCTCGGCTGGAAGTATCTCGTGCTCGTCGGTGTCGCCAGCCTCGTTCCGTGGTCGATCCCGCTCAGCGTCGGCACCGTGGTCGTCGGGCTCCTCGGCGTCGAGTTCCTCTACTACTGGTTTCACCGCCTGTCGCACGAGGTCCCGACGCTGTGGACGATGCACTTCGTCCACCACAGCTCGCCGGAGTACAACCTGCTCGTCGCTCCGAGGCTGTCCGCCGTCGCTCACCTGGTGAGTCCGTTCTTCTTCGCCCCGCTCGCACTGGTCGGCTTCTCAGCGGAGTTCATCGTCCTCGCGCTCGCCGTCGGGCTGTTCTTCCAGTTCTTCCTGCACACCCAGGCGATCGGCCGCCTCGGTCCACTGGAGGGGATCATCAACACGCCCTCGGCGCACCGCGTCCATCACGGCACCAACCGCCAGTACATCGACCGCAACTACGGAAACGTGCTGATGATCTTCGATCGGCTCTTCGGCACCTACGAGCCCGAGGGGGAGACCGTCCGCTACGGCGTCACGACCGGACACTGGGGCTACAATCCGCTCCGTCTCCAGTTCGCACCCCTCTGGCGGCACGTCACCGGAAAGGGCTGGAAGCGGGAGAAGCAAGCCCCGGTCGAGTCCACAGAGACCACCGAGGTGCTCGCATGACCCGGCGCGTTGGCGTCTTGGTCGCAACCGTCTTCGCGCTGGGTGCGCTGCTCGGCCTCGCAACCAGCGCCGTCTTCCTCGACGTGGACGCAAGCGAGATCCGCAGCTCCGCCGAGACCCGCGCCTCGGCCGCTCCCGGACCGATCGGGGATCTCCTCATCGCCAACCTCGATCAGCAGGACGTCTTCGGCCGCGTCGCCGACGACGTCCGGGCCGACCAGATCCGCAACATTCTCGTCGCCGCGGTCGTAGCGGCGATCATCGCCGTCGGGTTGGGGATGCTCGTTGCGCGCCGAGCCGTCGATCGACCGGCCGAGCAACGGTCGACCACGAGGCCACGCGCGACGCTCTCCGCCTCCCGGGGCACGCCGGTGTGCCCCGCATGCGCCGGGAGGGGCACGGATGACGCGGGTTGAACCGTTCCATCCACCTGGAATTCGGCGAGGTGTGGCGACGGCTCACCGTCAGATCGCCGGCCAACCATCGTCGCCGTAGTACGGCGACTGTTTCGACATCCACGAGGTCCGGCGCCCAGACAGCCGAGGCGGCCGCAATCCGGGTGCGGGCGAGTTGTCCAGCGGCTTCGTCGTCACCGATCACGGGCGAGCGATACCGGGTGATCGAGTCGCTCGCAATGCCGGTGCTCGAGGGGCCGGTTGCTCGAGATGACGCGAGGCAGTGTGGCGGGTATCTGTATGAACGACCTGAGTTGGATCACGCGCACCGCGGCGACTCCGCCGAGGTGTGATGAGCCGGGCACCCGGACCGGCAATACCGGTCGTCTGTGGTGACCTGCTGGTCGGTTCACGCAGTCTGCGGAGCAGACAGGATGCCCAGGAGGGCGTGTCGCCATGCACGCCGCGTCTGGACGGGTGTCCTTCCGTGACTGTGGCGGAACTGTTGCCATGACTCGACCGAGGTGAGCACGGAGATTGCAGTCACGACGTCGTCGCCATGGGCCGCGCCGTAGCCGTCGAGCTCGGTCGAGAAGTGTTGTCGGGCCTGATCGGCGAAGATCTGGCGTATGGCGTCGACGAGTTCGGTGGTCTCGGCGCTGCCGTTGGCGTCTTGTCTGGAGACGAGTTCGAGCGAGTGCAACGTCTCGTGGAGTTCGAACCGCGCGTCGACGAACCGCCGCACCCGGTCGTCGAGATTGCCGGCTCCGATGTCGGGGATGTCCAGGAGGTCGGAGAATCGCTCCGCCACGCGGACGGTTGCCTGGCGTCGGAGGTCGTCGAGGGTCGAGAAGTATCGGAAGAACGTCGCCCGCGACACACTGGCACGTTCGGCGACGTTCTCGGGTGTGGGCGCCGAACCGTGCTCGAGCACGAGATCGATGAACGCGTCGACCACGATGACTCGACCCGCAGTTCCGGACGATGTCACGGCTGATGGGTGGCGCACTTGCTCGCTCGTACTCGTCACGCCACTCCTTCTCCGCTGCGAGGTGAGCACTGGAACCTACGTCGTGAGACCATTGGTCTCACGACGTTCCCGGCCCGTGACCGGCCTCTCGCACTGGCTCGGGCAGGAGTCGCGGGTGCTCCACTGTCGGGGTATCCGGCGGCGGGTCTGCCGAGTCGTCAAGAGTCCGTCACGGTCGCTGTCGTGTCGGGGTTGGGGTTGTTGGTTGGATCGAACAACGTCGCAGCCCGGACCTCGAGTGTGGCCGGGTTGACACCGGCCGGTATGCACACGACGACGTAGTTGTCGCCGTCACCGAGATCGTCGAACCCGAGGATCGGGAATGGGGCACCACCCGTATCGACGACTGTGAAGCCGTCGAGCTGGTCTGCACCCAGCTCCGAGTTCCGCGGGCCGGTGACACCTCCCTGCCAGGTGGTCTGAATCTCGTCGGTCGAGCCAAGTGATCGGCAGTGCTCCTGCGCAGGGCCGATCTTGGCCAGCACCACTCCGGGACCGTCCTCGAAGGTGTCGATGTCCTCGGTCTCGAGACCGCTGAGGTCGGTCCCGTCGAGGGCCAACAGGTCGCCCGCGATCGAGATCCGGGCCGGCCGGTCCTCGATGCTCCCCAACTCTCCGACGAGCAGCACCGTCTGGAGTTCGTCATCCTCATCCGCTGGCGCGAGGCGTGCGCAGGCGGGAACCGCCGTGTTGCCCGACGACGTCGTCACGACGAAGTCACTCGCATCGAGGGTCCCGGCAT
>JBGSII010000525.1:0-10301 GCA_041742555.1 Ilumatobacteraceae bacterium | reverse complement strand
CTGACCACGGCGGCGACAGGTTCGACCGGTTCGGGAGCAGCAGCGGGCATCGGCCGCCAAACGGTATCGGCGCGCGAGCACTAGCGTGACGGGAACGCACTTGACTCGGTGAGCGCACGTGCCGATACCACCAGTGGCCATGAGACCAACCGCAGCGACGACCCGGTCCGAGACCCGATCGTCGCGTCGCGCGCTCGGTGCGCCTTCGGCCTGGTTGCTGGCGCTGGGCGCGCTGGCCGGACTCGCTGCCGCGCCGGTGGCACACGCCGACGAACCGGTCCCCGACTCGACGACGACCACGACCACCACGACGACGACCACCACGACGGCACCGGCAGGTACCCCACCGAAAAGCACCGGGTCGGGCACCACGCTGCCCGCACCACCGTCGACGACCGCAGCGCCCGCGACGACCATCGCTCCGGCTCCGCGCAACGTCATTGCCTACCCGAGCCAGATGGCCCACATCCTCGCCACGATCCGCTACCTCGAGTCGCGCGGTGACTATGCGGCGCCGCCCAACAAGGGCCGAGCGTCGGGCGCCTATCAGTTCATCACGTCGACCTGGGACAACTATGCGGGATACGGCGACGCCTACCTCGCTCCACCAGAGATCCAGGACGAACGCGCTGCGGCCGACGTCGAGAAGTTCCTCACCCAGTGGAACAACGACGTCTCGATGATTCCGGTCATGTGGTACTACCCGCGAGCCGCGCGCGACCTCACACTCATGGACGTCGTGCCGGTGCCGTCGGCCGGCAACGTGTTGACGGTTCGCGAGTACCAGCAACGATGGTTGGCGGTCTGGGCCTTCCTCTCCGGCCAACCGATCCCGCGCACCGTGACGCTCGCAGATCACATCGCTCGGATGGGCTTCGCGCCCGAGCTGGCACCGCCCGTCGCCATCGACCCGGCCACGCCCGCCGGCGAGCGAAACGCCACGGTCGCATTTCCCGTGCTCGGCCCGAGTCGGCTGGCCACTCCCGATTGCGGCGACGCTGACGGCGTAGCGCAGGATGCCGGTGCGACCGGCTCGCCACAGGAACTCGAGGCAGCAGGACTCTGCGCCGAGGAGGCACCCGGCATCATCTTCGGCGTCCCGCTGCAACCGGTGTTGGCGGTTGCAGACGGCGTCGTCACCGATGTCCACGACGTCCCCGGCGAGGCCATCTCGGTCACGGTGACCGACACGGTCGGACGGAGTTACGAACTCGCCGGTTTCAACGACGACAACCCCGGCACGAACGACGGCGCAGCTCCTCCCCACCTCCGGCTGACGTCACTCGCAGTCGTCGGCAAGAGCGTGCGCGCGGGCCAGGTGCTCGGCTTCATGGGCGACACCGACCCGCTGCCGATCGGCATCCGCTCCGATGTGCCGACCGATGCAACGGTCGAGATCGCCACCGACGAGGTCGCACCGCACATCCGTCTGACGATCACCGACCTCGACGGCACGCCGGTCGACGCGTACGGCCCGGTGATCGACGCCCTGTTCCGCCAGGCCTGCTCGGTGGGCATCGGGCCGTGGTCGGGTCTGCAGTCCGACAAGGCGTTCGAGCCGGTGATCACCGAGACCACCGACGACAACAGGAACATCGACTCGGAATGGGAGATCACCTCCACCGGCACCGTGATCGCGTCGGGGTGGGCGGCGATGATCTACCCGAGTGAGCAGTGTGGTTGGGCGCCGCCGGACAAACGGGGCCCCGACGCGGGTGGACCGACGACGCTCCCGACCAGTTGGACGAATCCGATCGAGCTGCCGACATCGATCTGGATCCAGCTCGCCATGCGTGACGACGTCTCGCTGAAGGCCCCACTGCTGCGACCCTGACGGGGTCAACCGACGCGACGCGCGTCCTCGATGAGATTGATCTCGTACAGGACCTCGTCGAGCGCGTGCTCGGCACTGATCGCGGAGAACCGTTGCGGATTGTCGGGAGTACAGCACGACGGCACAGGCGACAGGATCGTCCAGGGCCTCGGGTGGCAGAACTGGACCACGCTGTAGCGCTCGCCGTCGTAGCCGGGTGCTGCGACCACACGGTGCCAGCCGATGGGAATGACGCCATTGGTCAGCCGTTCGAGCATGATCCCGGTGTTGATGATCACGGCATCGTCCGGCGGCGTGGCGTCGACCCAGTCGTCACCGACTTGGACCTGGAGGCCCGGAGCAGTGGCGCGGGGCAACGCCGTGATCAGGTTGATGTCGCCGTGTTGGCCGGCCCATTCGTGGCCGTCTGCGGCGAGCTCGGACATCGCCGGGTACCGGATCGCACGGGTGAGCGTGGGGCCGTCGGCCACCATGTCGTCGAAGAACGACTCGTGGCAACCGATGCCCTCGGCGATCACGCGGAGGAAGCGCCGCTGGAGATCGGCGATCGACTCGTGGAAGCGATACAACACCTCGGTGATCCCCGGCACTGCCGACTCGGGCAACAGCTGGTCGGGATACGCCGTCGGGAACTTGGTCTTGAGTGGGTGCCCGGCGGCGATCGGAGCCGACCAGTTGAGCATCTCCTTCCAGTCGGGCTTGTCGCTCGACGCCGCGGTCTCCACCAGCAGGCCGGTGTAGCCGGTCTGGCCGTGTGCTCCCGGGGCGATGAACTGTCGCTTCGTCACCTCGTCGAGTTCGAAGAACTCTCGGAGCATCCCGTAGGTGGTGTCGAGGAGATCGTCGGACAGATCGTGGCTCGTGTACACGAAGCCGGTGGCGAGACTGCGACGGACGCCGTCGACGACGGCTCGACGGCTCGTACCCGTGGTTGATTCGAAGGCGAGCAGGTCGACATCGAGGATCTGATCGGTCATCGTCGAAACGCTACCCCAGCCCCCACCACCCCACGTTTGTGTTGCATTCCGGATGGGACGGGTCAGCCGAATCCGCACGCAAACGTGGGTGGACGACCCCACCGACCGACCGGATCAGGCGGGGACGCCTCCGGGAGCGAACAGCGCTGGCCATCCCCCGGTGTGGACGAACACCACGTCCGAGCCGAACCGCTGTTCCGCGGCCAGGCCGAGCAGGCCCGACATGCCCTTGCCCGAGTACGTCCGATCGAGCAGCCAACCACCTTGTCGCGCAGCCCATCGGATCGCTGCGTCTCCCGCGTGCGTCGGGACTGCGTAGTCCTCACCGATCCATCGCGTGTCGACCTCGACATCCTCCTCGGCGACGATCGCACTCGACTGCATCAACGACAGCGTCTGGTTCGCCAGCACGGCCACGTCCGGCCGTCCGATGTTCACTCCCTTGGCCACACCGATGGCGACCACGTCGGGAACCTCGCGGCCCTGGTGGGCAAGCGCAGCGCGCCCGGCGAGGAGTCCGGCGTGGGTCCCTCCGCTCGAGGACGTGAACACGACGTGCGAAGGCGCGACGCCGACCGACTCACACTCGGCGAGCAACTCGATCAGCGCTTGGGCATACCCGAGCGCCCCCACGGCGGTACTTCCGCCGATCGGGATCGCGTACGGGGCCAGCCCCTCGGCCACCAGTTGATCGGTGATCGCCTCGCGGGCGATCTCCAACTCGCCCCAATGGCTCTCCTCGGCTCCCGTGAAGTGCAACTGGGCGCCGAAGAGCATCGAGAGCAGTTGGTTGCCGGTCGTCTCGGCAGGGCGATCCCCGGACAGCACCAGGTGCGTCTCGAGTCCGAGCCGAGCCCCTGCGGCCGCGGTCATTCGGCAGTGATTCGACTGGGCGGCCCCGACCGTCACCAGCGAGCGGGCCCCCGTCGCGATCGCGTCGCCGCAGAGGAACTCGAGCTTGCGGGCCTTGTTGCCTCCGCCACCCAGACCGGTCAGGTCGTCGCGTTTGACCCAGAGGCGGCTTCCACCCTCGAGCATCGGACCGGCCTCGAGCGGAGTCGGCAGCGTGGCGAGCGTGGCTCGTTCGAGATGATCGAACACCATGGTCATGCTAGGCAATGGTCCCGATGGTCACCGACTGGAACCCGCTGCTGCGCGATCAACTCGAGCTGCCCTACTGGAACGAGCTCCAGGAATTCGTCGCTCGGGAACGGCGCCAGCACCCGGTGTACCCGCCTGCGGACGAGGTGTTCGCCGCGCTCCACCTCACGCCGTACGCCGAGGTGAAGGTGATGATCCTGGGTCAGGACCCCTACCACGGAGCCGGCCAGGCGCACGGCCTGTGCTTCTCCGTGCGCCACGGCGTCCGGATCCCGCCCTCACTGACGAACATCCACAAGGAGCTGAACGCCGATCTCGGCGTCCCGATCCCCGACCACGGGAACCTCGAAGCGTGGGCCCGGCGAGGAGTGCTCCTGCTGAACGCAACGCTCACGGTGCGCGGCGGTGTCGCCGCGTCACACCAGAACCACGGTTGGGAGACATTCACCGATCGGGTGATCCAGATCGTCGACGCCAAGGACGACCCGGTGGTGTTCGTGTTGTGGGGTGCCTCCGCCCGACGCAAGCGATCGCTGATCGACACCACCCGCCACACGATCATCGAATCGGCCCACCCGTCTCCGCTGTCGGCCCACAACGGCTTCTTCGGGAGTCGACCGTTCAGCCGAGCCAACGCTGCGCTCGTCGCGGCTGGGCGCGATCCTGTGGACTGGGATCTGACCGACCGAACGAACGTCGACGTACGAGGATGACGGACTGATGCCGTGGACGACAAGCGATCGGGTGGTGGCATTGCGCACGCGACACGTCGCGATCGAGGTGTTGGTCGACACCCTCGACGGCTGGCGCAGACACATCTCCGGCCGCAATGCATCGGTGCTCGCATTCTTCGGGTTCCTGTCGATCTTTCCGCTGCTGCTCGCGGCAACCACGATCCTCGGCTTCGTGTTGGAGGGCAACGACGACCTCCAACAACGCATCATCGATGGCGCGCTGGCCGACATCCCCGTCCTCGGCCAACAGCTCGAAGCGGATCCGACGTCGCTCAACGGCAGCTGGCTGGCGTTGATCATCGGACTCGGCGCTGCGCTGTGGTCGGCAACCAAGGCCTTCGTCGCACTGCAGGGCGCACAGGACGACATCTGGGAGGTTCCCGTCGACCATCGTGATGCGATGCCGAGACAGCGCGGCAAGGCATTGCTCGGGCTGCTCATCATCGGCGCAGCGCAGGTCGGCAGCGTCGTGATCACCGCCTTGGTGAACGCTGCGGGGCTTCCGGAAGTCGGCCGTGCGGCGTTGCTGGCCGCCACCGTGGCGATCAACATCTGCGTCCTCGCGGCAATGTTCCGGTATCTGACGGCGGCCACACCGTCGTGGCGCGCGATCTGGCCCGGTGCCGTGATCGCCGGCGTGCTCTACTCCGTCCTGCAGTACTTCGGAACCGGCATCGTTCGCGAGGTCACCAGCAATGCCGGTGACACCTACGGTCAGTTCGCCTTGGTCCTCGGACTCGTGACCTGGCTGAGTCTGCTCTCCGTCTCGGCGTTGATGAGCACGGAGTTCAACGCGGCGCTGGTGCGCCACCGGGAGGGGTCACTCGAAGACGTCCAGCCTCCCCGTCCGCAGCGATGAGCGAAAACCCGCGCGGACGACCGGTTCGCTCATCGCAGGGAGGGGTCAGTCGGACAGGCGGGTGACGATCGAACTGGCCGATGCGAGCGTGCGATGAACGGGACACTTGTCGGCGATCTCGAGCAGCTTGGCGCGATGGTCGTCGGTGAGGTGCTCGCCCGCGACGCTGACCACCCGTTCGAACCGGTCGATCATCCCCGAGCGACCCGCCAACAGGTCGTTGTCAGCACACTCGGCACAGTCATCCGCGTGCACCTTGCCGTGCGTGACCTCGACGGTGACGCGGTCGAGCGGCACGCCCTTGCGGTCGGCGTACATCCGCAGCGTCATCGACGTACACGCGCCGAGCGCCGCGCCGAGCAGATCGTACGGCGACGGACCGGCGTCGAATCCGCCCACCGACTCGGGCTCGTCGGCCAGGAAGCGATGACGGCCGACCACCACGTGATTGAGGAATGGACCCTGCGTCGTCTCGGCGATCACGACCGGCGCCGACGCACGCGGCGCGTCCAAGCCACCGCTCTCGTCGACGACGTACCGATCGGCGAACGCCCCGATCATGTTGGCGGCGAACCGGGCGTCGCGGCGCTCGGTGAGGAGGTGATCGGCGCCGTCGAGCGACACGAAGCTCTTCGGGTGACGAGCCGCCCGGAAGATCTCCGACGCATGATCGATCGAGACGGTGTTGTCGATCGGCGAATGCAGCACCAACAGCGCCTTCTTCATCGTCGCGACGCGCTCGGTGATCACGTGCCCGCGAAGGTCGTCGATGAACTGCTGGCGGATGGTGAAGGTTCGACCGGCCAGCTGGACCTGCGCGGCACCTGCGTTCACGATCTCGTCGAGCGACGAGCCGAACACACCGGTCACGTGATCGGGGCTCGCCGGCGCAGCGATCGTCGCAACGGCTCGCACCTCGGGGATCTCCGAGGCGACCGCGAGCACTGCGGCACCGCCCAGCGAATGTCCGACCAGGAGCTGGGGCGCCCGACGCTCGGCGCGCAGCCAGTTCGCGGCCGCCACGACATCGTCGGTGTTCGACGTGAAGTCGGTGTTCTCGAACTCGCCGTCGCTCATGCCCAGACCAGTGAAGTCGAACCGCAACACGCCGAATCCCCCGTCGGTGAGGGAGCTCGCGATGCGAGACGCCGCGGCGATGTCCTTGCTGCACGTGAAGCAGTGCGCGAAGAGGGCGTACGCCTTGGGTGGACCGGCGGGGAGATCGAGCCGGGCCGCGAGCTCGGCGCCCTGGCTGCCCGGAAACGTGACTCGTTCGATTCGTGCGCTCATCGACCGAACGTAGCGTCCGCCACGCCCAACGCACGTGCGGAGTGCCACGACTCGACGGACCGGTCCGGCTACTGCGACCCGAGGGCGATGACGACGACGCCACAGCCGGCGTTCCGGAGCACGAACTCGGCGGTCTGGCCGAGGAACGCCTGGCCCGCGACGTCCTGCGCAGCGACACCGAGCACGATCAGGTCCGATCGATGCAGGATGGAGGCGTCGATGATGCCGCTGCCGCGCGCCTCGCGGCTGATCGTGACGCGCTCGGTGAACACGCCCGATTCGGTCGCCGAGGCCTCGGCGGATTCGAGGATCCGCTCACGGAAGTCTCCGGCGAACGAGCCGACCGTTCGCTCGTTCGTGCGAAGCGTCGTCCGCAGGATGCGACGACCAGGCCCGACAGGTTCTTCTGCTTGCACACGCAGGAGGTGGAGCTTCGCACCGAAGCCGGCCGCGATCGAGATGGCGAACTCGCTCGACGCCCGCGACGCAAGGGCGCCCGACACCGGGAGCAGCACTCGCCGGATCGGTGCATCGAGGACGACCGGAGGCTGAATCAGCACGACCGGCAACGGCGATCGGGTCACCATGGCGTCGGCGAGTGGCGTGAGCCCGCCGGTGCGCCCGACGTCGATGACCGTCGCGAGCAGCTCGTACCCCAGCGCAGCCTGATCGAGGACCAGCTCGACCGGGTCGGCATTGCGGCGGTGGCCCACGTCCTCGACCTCGCGCTCACCGAGCACCTCGATCAGACGAGCCAGACCGTCGGGCTCCGCGTCGGCCGCAGGGACGACGGTGACCGGCGATTCCTTCGGCAGCGAATGCCCGAGCAGCCCTGCTGCATAACGACCAGCAGCACCGTCGAGCCCGCCCACGAGTACCCGACCGCGGCGGAGCAGGACGTTGCTCGCCAGCTGCTCCTCGCGTTGGAGGCGCTCTTGTTCCTCAGGGGACCCGAGCCACCCCCGGGCGAGCCAGCGCAGCAGCGGCGGGGCCATCACGGACGTGGCGATCGCCATGATGACGACGATCGTGTACGAAGCCTCATTGAGCACTCCGAGCGACAGACCAACCGTGGCGATGACGATCTCGAGCGCGCCGCGGGCGTTGAGGGCCGTTCCGAGCGCCATCCCCTCACGCCGGGCGAGTCCGGACAGCCGGGCGCCGATCATCGCCCCGGCGAACTTGGAAATCGACGCGATCGCCAACACGACCAACGCCCACACGGCGATCTCCGGATCGCGCAGCAACGAGAGATCGACGCGCAGCCCGGCGGTGGCAAAGAAGATCGGGGCCACGATCGCCACCGTGAACGTCTCGAGCTGCTCCTCGACCTCGTGGCGTGCGTACCGCGACCGCCCGAGCAGGATCCCGGCGATGAAGGCCCCCAGCACCGCCTCGACGCCGAGCGCCTGGGTGATGGCGCCGAGACCGAGGGCGATGCCGACGGACATGGTCACCCATCCGCCGGTACCGATGTCACGTCGCCGCATCTGCTGCAGGACGGCATCGACGACGCGCTGACCGATGGCGACGGCGAGCGCCAGGAACACGACCAGTCCGACGATCGTGACCACGAGTTCGCCGACGTCGAGCTTGCCCGATCCGGCGAGCCCGGCGATCAGGCCGAGCAGCACCCATCCGATCACGTCGTTCGCCATCGCGACCGCCAGCGTCAACTGACCGAAGTTCCGTCGGAGGAGCTGCAACTCGGACAGGATCTTGGCGATGACCGGCAGCGAGGAGATCGTCAACGCCGCAGCGAGGAACAGCGCGAACACCGACCGCTCGGCATCCGCGCCCAACAGCGACTCCGGCGCGACCCACCCACCGGCGAAACCGAACACGAATGGCACGAGCAGGCTCCCGGCGGTGACGAGCACGGCCGCCTTGCCCAGCCGGCCGATCAAGGCCAGGTCGGTCTCGAAACCGGTCACCACCAGCAAGAGCAGCACGCCGAGCCACCCGACTGCGAACAACATGCCCGACTGCACGGCGCCCGGCGGGAAGATCCAGTCGAACAGGTCGGGCGCAACACGACCGAGCACCGAGGGTCCGAGCAACACCCCTGCGGTCAGTTCACCGACGACCGCTGGCTGGCCGAACCGGCGACACAGCTGGCCGAGCAGGCGTGCGGTCACCAGCAGCAGCACGATCTGGACCAGGAAGACGAGCACCTCGTGTTCGCTGGGCTGGACGAGGCTCATCGTGGTGATGAGTTCAGTGTTTGATCATGACGTGCTTGACCTCGGTGTAGGCCTCCACCGCGTACATCGACATGTCCTTGCCGTAGCCGGACTGCTTGAAGCCACCGTGCGGCATCTCGGAGATGATCGGGATGTGGTCGTTCACCCACACCGCACCGAACTGCAGCGCCTTGCTCATCCGCATCGCCCGCCCGACGTCCGAGGTCCACACGCTGGCGGCGAGTCCGTAGTCGACGTCGTTCGCCATCTCGAGCGCTGCAGCTTCGTCGGCCGCGGACTGCACGGTGACGACGGGGCCGAACACCTCTCGTTGCACGATCTCGGACGACTGACCCGGGCCGACCACGACCGTGGGCTCGTAGAAGAACCCGGCGCCCGCACGTGACGACCCACCAACGGTCACCTCGGCACCGGCCTCACGCGCTCGATCGACGTACCCGGCGATGCGGCCGCGATGTGCGTCGGAGACCACCGGACCCATGTCGGTGTCGTCCGCCATCGGATCACCGACCTTGACGCTGGCGACGGCATCGGTGAGCTGGTTGACGAAGTCGTCGTGAACCTTCGCGCCTGCGATCACCCGGCACGGAGCGGTGCAGTCCTGGCCCGAGTTGTAGAAGGCCATGCCCTTGAGCATCTCGACGGCGGCGTCGACGTCGGCGTCGTCGAAGATGATCACCGGTGCCTTGCCACCCAACTCCAGATGAACTCGCTTGAGCGTGTCTGCAGATGCCCGCGCGACGGCCTTGCCGGCACCGACGCTGCCGGTGATCGAGATCATGGCGATGCCCGGGTGCTCGCTCAGGGCGGCTCCGGCGACCGCGCCCTGCCCGCACACCACGTTGAAGACCCCGGCGGGCAGGACGTCGGCGGTGAGTTCGGCGAGCCGCAGCACCGAGTACGGGGTGAGCTCGGAGGGTTTCAGGATCACCGTGTTCCCGGCGGCCAGTGCCGGACCGAGCTTCCAGGTCGCCATGTTGAGCGGATAGTTCCAGGGGGTGATCGAGGCGACGACGCCGAGCGGGTCGCGGCGCACCATCGACGTGTAGCCCGCCATGTATTCGCCAGCCGCCTTGCCCTCGAGAAAGCGGCAGGCCGAGGCGAAGAACCGCCAGTTGTCCTTGGTGAGATCCATCTCGAACTCGACGATGCCGACCGGCTTGCCGACGTTCTCGCACTCGATCCGCGACAGCTCGTCGATGTTGGCGTCGATGACGTCCGCGACACGGTGCAGGATCTCGCTGCGCTGGCGCGGCGACTGGGCCGACCACTCCCCGAACGCCGCAGTGGCGGCCTGGACGG
>JBGSII010000524.1:0-4293 GCA_041742555.1 Ilumatobacteraceae bacterium | reverse complement strand
AATCAACGACTGCCCTGGCATGGCTTGCATGGGCCGGCGCGAGCGGGGGCGCTCATGGCCGACGCCGCGGCGCTGCGTCGGGACGATTCGGCGCCTGGTGGACGCTGGCCGCACTGGGCGATCTGCTCGACGAGTGGCCTGTACCACCAGACGAGCTGGGTGAACTCGCCGCTCAGCTCCGGTGGTACCGCTGGGACGCTCACGAGCCGGCGATGGGCTGGCAACTCCAGCTCGCCGTCGAGGATCCCGATGACGACGTCGCCTGGGCCATCCTCGCCCGCGACGCCACCTGAGTTGGAAGAATTTCGTCGCGCCCCTAGCGCTTTGGGTACGGGTCGGCGCCTACCGAGCGAGAGAG
Organism: Ilumatobacteraceae bacterium; assembly: GCA_041742555.1. GTDB lineage: Bacteria > Actinomycetota > Acidimicrobiia > Acidimicrobiales > Ilumatobacteraceae > Sva-07. The sequence goes on along the minus strand of JBGSII010000524.1, from coordinate 3,935 downwards.
ACCGTCGTCAGGAACGAGCGTTCAGGGCTTCGAGGAGCTGCGGCAGCACCTTGTGCACGTCGCCCACGATGCCGAGGTCGGCGACACCGAAGATCGGTGCCTCCTTGTCCTTGTTGATCGCGATGATGTTCTTCGAGCCCTTCATGCCGACCATGTGCTGGGTCGCGCCGGAGATGCCGGCAGCGATGTACACGGTCGGCTTGACGACCTTGCCGGTCTGGCCGACCTGGTAGCTGTACGGCACCCAGCCGGCATCGACGATCGCGCGAGACGCACCAGGTGCACCCTTGAGCGCCTTGGCCAGCGACTCGATCATCGCGAACTTGTCGGACTCGCCGAGGCCTCGGCCGCCGGCCACCACGACAGCGGCTTCGTCGAGCTTCGGGCCCGACGTCTCCTCGACGTGCACCGCAGTGACCGTCGCGCCGCCGGTCGATCCGAGGTCGGGAACCGGAGCCGACACGACCTCGCCCGCAGCGCCGGCGCCGGGCTCGGCGACGAAGCTCTTCGGACGGAACGCGGCGAGGAAGGGGCGCTCGCCGGTGAAGGTCGAGTTGACGAGCTTGGTGCCACCGAACACCGGTGTCTGCACCGTGACCGCATCGCCCTCGACCGTGATCGAGGTCGAGTTGGTGAGGACCGTACGGTCGAGCTTGACCGACAGACGCGCCATCACGTCGCGGCCTTCGTAGCTCTGTGGGAACATGATCAGATCGGGGCTGTCGCCGCCGTCGATCACGGCCTTCATCGCTGCGGCCACGGCGACGCCGGGAAGCGCACCGGCGAGATCACCGGTCGCGTAGACCTTGGCTGCACCGTGATCGCCCAGGGCCGCCGCGACGCCGGCGCCGTCGCCGGCGATGAACGCCGAGACCTGTGCGCCGAGGCTCCGTGCCTTGGTGATCAATTCGAGGGTGCCCGTGGTCGGAGCGCCATCGGTGGCCTGTGCGAACACCCAGATGTTGTCGATACCCATGATCGGTCTCCTCAGATGACTTTCAGGTTGTCGAGGAACTCGACGATCTTGTTGAACGTTTCGCCGTCGTCCTCGATGACCTCGCCGGCCTCACGGGCGGGTGCATCTTCGACCGAGGTGATCTGCTGGGCCCACGACACCGACTCGATGCCGAGGTCTCCGGCGGTGACCGTGTCGACCGGCTTGGACTTGGCCGCCATGATGCCCTTGAAGCTCGGGTAGCGGGGCTCGACCACTCCAGCGGTCACCGAGACCACCGCGGGCAACGAGCAGGTGACCTCGTCGTAGCCCGCTTCGGTCTGACGATCGACCTTCAGCGTGCCACCGTTGATCTCGATGCTCTTGGCGAACGTGATCGACGGGAGCCCGAGGACCTCGGCGATCTGCTCGGGCACCGTTCCGGTGTAGCCGTCGGACGACTCGGTGCCGGCGATGATCAGATCGACATCGCCGAGCTTCTTCGACGCGGCAGCGAGCACCTTGGCGGTCGTGAGCGCATCGGCACCGGCGAGCGACGGATCGCTCACGAGCACGGCCTTTGCGGCACCCATCGCCAGCGCGGTGCGCAGCCCCGAGGTCTCGTCGTTCGGAGCCATCGACACGAGGCTGACCTCGCCGCCGCCGGCTGCCGTGACGAGCTGGAGAGCCATCTCGACGCCGTAGCTGTCGGACTCGTCGAGGATGAGCTTGCCATCACGCTTCAGCGTGTTGGTGGAGGGATCCAGCTCGCCGGGAAGCGCCGGGTCGGGGATCTGTTTCACACAGACGATGACGTTCATAAGGACTCCCAAGTTACCGGCGCGTCAACTTTCGCCCAAACCCGTGCGACGAAGTCGGCGCCGCGTATTGGTACCGTCGGCGCCTTGCGGATCCTGCTGGTGGTCAACTCCTTCGCATCGTCGGTGACGGCGCGCAACACCGTGATCGTCCACCGCCGTCTCAGCCGCGGTCACGACGTCGAGGTCGTCGAGACCAACCGGCGCGGGCATGCCACCCGCTTCGCCCACGATGCAGCGCGCCGCGGGATCGACGTCGTCATCGGATTCGGTGGCGACGGCACCCTCAACGAGGTCGCCAACGGCATCGCCGGGACCGACACGGCGCTCGGTGTGCTCCCTGGGGGTTCCACCAACGTCTTCGCGCGCACCATCGGCCTCCCGAACGATCCGGTCGAGGCGGCGGACCACCTCGCAAACGGCCTCGACGCGGCCGACCTCCGTCCGATCGGCCTGGGCAAGGTGAACGGTCGCTACTTCTGCTTCCACACGGGCGTGGGCTTCGATGCCGCTGTCGTCGAGCGGGTCGAGCGGCGCGGGTCGCTGAAGCGCTGGTTCGGCCACCCACTGTTCATCTGGGCGGGGCTCACGACGTGGCTCACTGGCTACGACCACCGCTCCCCTCATTTCCGACTGCACGGCGATGGTGGGCCCCCGGTCGATCAGGGCTTCTTCTCGATCGTGCTCAACACCAACCCGTACACGTACCTCGGCAACCGACCGCTCGATCTCTCACCGGCGGCCACGCTCGACCGCGGCCTCGTGGCGATCACGTTCACCACGATGAACGCCGCCGCCGTCCTCTCCTCGCTCGCCGGGGCACTTCGCGGAGGCGGCGTCAAGCCGGCCAGGCACCTCGACGTCCGCATCGATGTGACCCGGCTCGTCGTCGAGCACGAGACGCCGTTTCCCTACCAGGTCGACGGCGACGCGCTGGGCAGCACGAAGCGTCTGGAATTCACCCACGTTCCCGACGCCATCCGCCTGGTGTTCCCGAGCTGATTCACCCGACGGGCCGCGTCCACCTCACACGATCCGCGGCACCCTCGCGACCGAGTGCCCGAAGCGCCACATCGGGCACGTCGGTGCAGACCCCATCGACGCCGAGGTCGCGAAGCTCGACGAGCCGACCCGGGTCGTTGCACGTCCACGCGTTGACTGCGAGGCCATGGCGATGGCACGCCGACACCAGCGACTCGTCGAGCTGGCTCTCCCAGTGATGCAGCGCCTGATGCCCTGCGGCGGCGAGCCGTTCGATCGTCGGGACATCGACCGGCGACGAGGTGAGGCACGCGGTCGCGATCTCGGGCGCGTACTCGCGACAGGCAGCCACGGTGCTCCACGAGAACGACGAGATCAGCCACCGGTGCGCGGCACTTGCCCCTCGTCGGCGCAGCTCGTCGAGGATCGGCGGAACCATCGCCATCGTCGGGTCGTAGAACGAGTCGGTCCGCCAGTTCTTGATCTCGACGTTCACCAGCATGCGGTCTCCGCAGGCATCGAGTACCTCGGCGAGCGTCGCCGCACCGAGGGCGTCGATGTCGGCGGGCGAGTTGGGGAGCGGGTCGTGGACGACGAGCAGTCGGCCGTCCGGCGCCCGGCGAACGTCGAGTTCCACACCGTCGGCGCCCATCGTGTCCGCGAGGGCGAATGCGGCGGGCGAGTTCTCTTCAGCGGCCACCGAAGCGCCGCGATGGGCAAGTACGAGCATGTCGCCATCATTGCCGAACGGAAGGTGAACAAAGGACGAATGGACCCTTGCGACAGCACTTCGCGGGGCCTACAGTTCCTCCCGGCCCGAGCGGCCCATCGCCCCCGAAGCGATGCCCATCCCCCCGGCGGAACCAACGCCTCAGCCACTTTCGAGGAGCACCAACGTGTCGATCCTTGCGTCCAGCCTGACCCTTGGAGCCGCAGACTACGAGTGGCGAGACGACGCCATCTGCCGCGACACCGATCCGGAACTCTTCTTTCCGGTCGGGACCACGGGACATGCGCTGATCCAGATCGACCGCGCCAAGGAAGTCTGTGAGGAGTGTGCGGTGGCCAAGCAGTGCCTCGACTTCGCGCTCGAGACCAACCAGGACTCGGGCATCTGGGGCGGCCTCACCGAGGAGGAGCGCCGGGTCATCCGCCGGCGGCGGGTCGCCGCGGCTCGCGCCGCTCGCGCCAGCTGAACCGAA
>JBGSII010000523.1:0-3991 GCA_041742555.1 Ilumatobacteraceae bacterium | reverse complement strand
TCAGCAGTCTTTCCTGCGGTCATCCCTCACTTCTGTTGCCGGGCTGTGATGGATTGGCCCCGTGCGACATTTCTGCTCACGATGACTCTTCGCTCACCTGGAAATCAGGCGGCGAGAGCGAACTGCTCATCGGCAATTCTTTTGGTTGCCCCGTTTAGCGAGTCTGAGCAACTCGGGTCGCAAACTCGAACAGCGTTACTGACGTCGAAACCAGTCAGCCCCGTGATCGATATGTCTGCTCAGCGTACTCGTCGAGACCGGCTTTCGTCGGCGGGGACTCAGATCCGCTCGATGTCACTCGGCCGCCAGCTCCGGTCGAACCAGGATTCCAGTGGCCCGTACAGCCGCAGGAGTGTGAACCAGCCTTTCCCGGGCACCGTCTGGATCCAGTTGCTCGCGAGGGCGGTCGGCGCGTCGGGCGCGAACACGATGTCGACCGAGCCGTCCTCGTTGGACTGAAGCGCGTCACGCTGGCTGTTGCGTCCGGGAGACGGCTGGCTCGTCTGCAGTTCCGAACGGGTCTGCGGGTCGTACGCAACGACGGACCAGAAGTCCTTCGCGGGCGCGCCCGCGGGAAGCCGGAGCCGGTAGGTGGCGCCCCCGTCGAACGCCTGACCGGTCGAGTCGACCATCGCGCCGGCGTACTGAGATCCGACGCCCACCATCTCCCAGGCCATCGCCGGGGTGTTGACGGTGGCGATGTAGAAGAACAAGGTCCGAGCGTCGAGGTGGCGACCACCTCGGCCATCGTCGCGCAGCCACCGGTAGTCGCCTCCGACGAATCCAGTCATCCACTTCCTGTCCGGGTAGATGAACGCCTCCGGGTCACGACTGCGGAACGCAATGGCGCGGGCCGTCGCATTGCCGACCGCAGCGGCATCGCGGAGAAGTCCCCGCATGCGCTCATCGGGAGCGAACGGAACGTCTTTGTGGATTCCGATCGCGGCGAGGAGGCCGCGGGTCTCGTCGTCGATCACACCGATCGGCTCGCGTGCGATGACGTCGGCGAGCTCCTCGTAGAAGTCGACGTCGTTCGCGTGAATCGTATTGACGGGGAGTCCCGACAACGAGGTGAACTCCATCGCCGGGGGTTCGGCCGCGGCGGCGAGAGGATAGATCCGAAGACCGGCGCGGAACATCGCTGCGGCCGCGTCGGGCGTTCCGTCGACCAGGAATCCGCGGAGTATCAGCCAGTTGACGTGGCTCGGAGACTCGGCGACGAAGTACCCGTCGGGGACATCACCGTCATACCCGACGGGGACGATGAGGTAGGACCCGCCCGCGCCGCGGTCAGGTCCGGGCGCGCCCATGTCGACGACGAAACGGAACCACGCGTCGTTCACGGTCCCGGGCCCACAGCCTGCCGGGATCTCGACCACCGTCGGCCCGTCACGCTCGAGGTCGAGGATCGCAGAGGCGTAGACCGTGTCGGTGTTGCCGGTGAGGAACAGCGGATTCGAGTCCAGGAGGGCATCGGCGATGGCGACCTTGTTGCAGGCGTCGAGGCCGACCTCGCGCATGCCGACGTGCATCGCTTCCAACGACGCCGCGGGCACACACGACAGGAACGCCTCGACGCCACGCATGAAATCGAGATGGTCGAACAGCGCAGTTGCGGTCTCCGGTGTGGGGATCCCGTCGTCGAACTCGAGCACCCCGATTCGCGTCTCCACGCGATCCGGCGTCGTGATCTTGTCGGGAATCGCCGTGTTGTAGCCGGGCCGGGGTGCCGAGTTCATCGCTGCGTCTCCGTTCGGACGTCGGCCTCGCTGTGCGGCCGCTGCTGGCGCCAACGTAGTCTCGGCGACGGCAACAAGGAGGCAGTAGTGTGGGACGAGCGTTACTCGATCGACGACTATCTGTTCGGCACGGAACCGGCCGCGTTTCTGGTCGCCCAAGCCCACCTGCTCGAGCCGGGACAACGCTGCCTCGCCGTTGCCGACGGCGAGGGGCGCAATTCGGTGTTCCTCGCGCAGCAGGGCCTCGACGTGACCGCGATGGACGCGTCCGAAGTCGGCGTGGCCAAGGCGCGCCAGCTCGCAGACGAGCGCGGCGTCTCGGTCGACTTCCAGATCGCCGACGTGATGACATGGGACTGGGCACCGGACGCGTACGACGTCGTCGTTGCGATCTTCATCCAGTTCCTCACCCCGGCTCAGCGGCCGATGGTGTTCGACGGCATGCAGCGCACGCTGCGACCAGGCGGGCGGCTGCTGCTGCACGGGTACCGCCCCGAACAGGTTGCGCTCGGCACCGGTGGGCCGCCCGATCCGACCCACATGTACACCGAGGCACTCCTGCGCGAGGCGTTCGCGGCGATGGAAATCGAGCGCCTCGAGAGCTACGACGCGGACATCCGTGAAGGGATCGGCCACGCAGGCCAGTCGGCACTGATCGACCTGGTGGCTGTCAAGCGCTGACGAGGCCGGCCCGGGCGGTCACACCCAGCTGTGACCCATGCGCTCGCGTTTCGTACGGAGGTACGCGGCGTTCGCGAAGGTGGGCTCGATGATGATCGGCTCTCGCCCGATGACGTCGATGCCGTGCGCCGTGAGGGCGTCGGTCTTCGCCGGGTTGTTCGTGAGCAGCCTGATCGACGTTGCTCCCAGATGGTGGAGGATCTCGGCAGCATCGGCGTAGTCGCGCGCGTCGGCGGGGTGGCCCAACGCCAAATTGGCATCGACGGTGTCGTAGCCCGCCTCCTGCAGGGCGTACGCCCGGATCTTCTCGCCCAGACCGATGCCGCGCCCCTCTTGGCCCCGCAGGTAGATCAAGGCGCCCGAGCCCTCGGCGGCGATCATCTGGAGTGCGAGGTCGCGCTGTGCTCCACAGTCGCATCGTGCCGACGAGAACACGTCGCCCGTGAGGCATTCGCTGTGAACTCGCACGAGTGGCGTGCCGTCGAGCAGCCCATGCACGAGCACCAGGTGCTCGATGCCGTCGGCTCGCCGGTACGCGTGGGCGGCGAACTCGCCCCACGCGGTCGGAACCGTTGCCGTGGCGATGTGAGCGATCATACCTGCGACCGGATGTCGCTCGGCCCGAACGTGGTCGCGCACGTTCGGCACCAGAAGCTCTGGTCGAATTCGTTTCCGCACTCGGCGTGGACGAGCACCGCAGTGGGTTCGGCACCTCCGAACCAGCGATCGCCCCACCGGATCAGCGCGACCAGCGCCGGTGAGAGTTCGAGGCCGGCCGGGGTGAGCACGTAGTCATCGCGCGGGGGATGCTCCTGGTAGCGGCGCCGTTCGAGGATGCCCGCTTCGACGAGTCGCTTGAGCCGCCCTGCGAGCACTGGGCGTGACACGCCGAGGTCCTCGTGCAGTGCGTCGAACCGGCGGATCCCGCGGAACACGTCGCGCACGATCAACATCGACCAGCGGTCACCGACGATCGCGGCGACCGTCTCGATCCCGCGTCCGTGGTCGGTCGTCGTCGATGGCACCGTGCGACCATACCAGTGGGTTCGCATCTGACACTCACTGGCGGCTACGGTTCGGCGATGCCGCATCGCGACGACGCCGAACTGCTCGCCACACCGCTCGACGAACTGATGGTGGCAGCGTCTCGTTTGCGTGACGCACACACCGGGACCCGAGTCACCTACTCGCCCAAGGTCTTCATCCCGCTCACGTTCCTGTGCAACGACACCTGCGGGTACTGCACGTTCGCGCAGCCGCCCGGCCGTGTGGCCGAGGCCTATCTCAGCCCCGCCGAGGTGCGCGCCATCGCTCGCGCCGGTGCACGTGCGGGGTGCCACGAGGCGCTCTTCACGCTCGGCGAGCGGCCCGAGGATCGTTACGAGGTCGCACGAACGTGGCTGGCCGAGCACGGGTACGACTCCACGGTTGACTACCTCGCCGCGATGTGTGCGATGGTCGTCGAGGAGACCGGCCTGTTGCCGCACGCCAATGCCGGTGCCCTGTCGCTCGACGAGCTGGCCCGCCTCCGCCCGGTCTCGGTCAGCCAGGGCATGATGATCGAGTCCGTC
>JBGSII010000522.1:0-24703 GCA_041742555.1 Ilumatobacteraceae bacterium | reverse complement strand
AGACCCCGTACACCGCGACGACCAGGTCGACACCTGGGGGCGTCACCATCGCAACGTGATCGCCGTGGCGCAGGCCGGCTCGATGGAGTCCGCTCGCGACGGCGTCGACTCGCCGGGTCAGTTCGGCGAAGGTCACCGAGTCGTCGGTCGCGAGATCGACGAACGCCTCGGTCTCGTCCTGCCGGTGTTCGTCGAGCGCTCCCCAGAGCGGCCGGATCTCATCCGGGCCTGTTGACGAGACTGCGTCGTCGACGAGCGACGGGGCCGCCCGCCCGCGCTGGAGCCGTCCGTCGACCAGCTCGTCGAGCCACACCGCGGCAACGCCGGCGACATCTGCCTCTGCCATCACCAGGTGATTGGCATCGGCGAAGCGGTGAGTCGTCGAGTTGGGGAACCGTGCCGCAAGGTCGGCGGCGAAGTCATCGTCGAAGACCGGGTCGCGGGCTCCCCACGCCAGCAGGACCGGGGCCGAGATCGATCCCAGCCGACCCGCGACCTCGGCGATCGCCGCTTCGGACGGATGACCGGCGTGCAGCGGGATGTCGCCGACGAAATCGGCGACAGCGGCGCGAGCCGGAGCGGTCCGATACGGCGCGCGGAACGCTTCGCGATCGGTCCGGGAGATGCGCCGCCCCGAGAGGCGAACGGTCCCCTCGACGAACGTCGGCGTCCCGCGGCACACAGCATCGAGGAGCCAGGGTGACGCTGCGAGGCGGATGATCCCGGGAGCGGATCGGCCCTCCGGCACAGCGATCCCGGTGTTGCACAGGATCAGCCCCGCGAGCTGGTGTGGATCCTGGACCGCCCACCCCATTGCGATCGCCCCGCCCCAGTCGTGCGCCGCCAGCACGAGCGGTGAGTCGCCTGCGAGCTCCAGTGCAACGATCACGTCGTCGAGATCGCGGACGCGGTCGGTGTATCGCCGCGGTGTCGTTCGCTCGCTGTAGCCCATGCCGAGCTGGTCGATCGCGATCACCCGGCAGCGCGGATGCAAGCGCCGCAGGAAGCTGGCCCATGCGTACCCCCAGGTCGGGTTGCCGTGGACACAGAGCACCGTGGGTGCGACGTGGTCCACCGAGACCTGGTCGGGGCGAACGACAGGTGCTCCCGTGTCGAGCACGTGCCACCGATGCGAACCACCCTCGTGGCTCGCCACGTCGATGAGACGGGACCAGGCCGGGTCGAGGCCCCAGCGACGCCACGTGCCGGCATCGGGAACCGCGGGCGTCGCGTCGGCGACCGCGTCGGCGTCGGCGTCGGACGGCAACCTGGAGGCGGTCACCAGACGATTTCGGTGAAGCTCGTGTTGAGCCCCGATCCGATGCCCATGCACAGCACTCGATCACCCGTGCGGATGCGGTCGGCCGACTTCGCCAGCGTCAGCGGAATCGCAGCCGGCCCGACGTTGCCGTACTTGGGAAACGTCAGCGGCGCCTTGTCGGGATCGATCCCCAGGCGCTCGGTGATCAACCGGGTGTGCACCTGGCTGACCTGATGGATGATGTACCAGTCCATCCCGACTTCCCAATCGAATGCAGCACCTGAGTGCTTCCATGCCGCCTCTGCGAGGTCGAGGCCAGCAACCAGCAGGCCGTGCGTGTCGGTGGTCATCCGGTCGAGGTCACCGACACACAACTCGTGGTGCTGGGTTCCGGACCGGGCGACGCCGCCGAGGAGGCGATGCGCATCCGGGTGCTCGTCGAGCCGGCACAGCACCGCTGCTGCAGCGCCGGAGCCCAACGTGAGCGAGGCGAACTCCGCGAACACGTCGGCGGCGACGGTGGTCGGCTGGCGAAGCCGTGCGATGGTGGTCTCCTGAGTGTGGCGACTGCCTTCGCCGTCGACGATCAGGGCATAGTCGATCGAGCCGGCATCGATGGCTGCCGCCGCGATCTGCATGCCGTTGATGAACCCGAGGCAGGCGTTGCCGACGTCGAAGTTCAGACAGCTCGGAGCGAGCTGGAGTTGGTGGTGCACTGCACAGGCGACCGACGGTTCGAGGTGATGCTTGCACACCGACGTCGAGATCAACATGCCGACGCGCTGCGGGTCGATCCCGGAGGCATCGAGTGCTGCCCGGCCGGCCATTGCGGCCGCCTGGTCGAACGTGACGCCTTCGGGCCACCAGCGCCGTTCCTCGATGCCGGCGAGATCGGACAGCGTTCCGGCTTTCAGCCCGGTGCGCTCGTAGGTCTCGGCCAACTGCTCGTCGATCCACGCCGAGGTCACCACCTCGGGAGCGTCGACCGCTTCGACCGCGAGGACCCCGACGTTTCGGTGAGTCAGTACTGAGTTCTCGGTCATCGGCGGTCCTTTCCCATGGATCGACTGAGCCTACGCCATCACCACGCCGCGTGCGGCGTCGCTCACCCACGTCGTCCGTTGGTGTTCGGGCGGGGTACGGTCCGTGCGGTCAGCGATCAGAGGGGGAAGTATGGAACTCGGACCGGGCAAGGTGGCCGTTGTCACCGGAGCGGGAAGTGGAATCGGGCTGGCACTCGCGAACGCCTTCGCAGCGGCGGGATGTTCGGTCGTGTTGGCCGACGTGCAGATGGATGCGTTGGACGCCGCGGCGGCCGAGGTCGGCGCTCACGGCGTCGAGACGCTGACGATGTGCGCCGACGTGAGCAAGCGCGAGCAGGTCGAGGAACTGGCGACCGCCACGATGGCACGATTCGGCGCGGTCCACATCGTCTGCAACAACGCCGGGGTCGGCGGGGCCGGCGATCCCTGGCTCGGCCCGATCGAGACCTGGGAGTGGGTGATGGGTGTCAACTTCTGGGGTGTCGTCCACGGCGTCCGCGCCTTTCTCCCCCATCTCGTCATGTCCGGCGGCGGCCACATCGTCAACACGGCGTCGATCGCCGGGCTCTACCCCGGATTCGCAGCTCCCTACGACGCCAGCAAGCACGCCGTCGTCGCGATCACCGAAGGGCTCTACCACTCGATGCAGGCCGCCGGGCTGCCGATCGGGGTCAGCTGCCTGTGCCCAGGTTGGGTGAAGACCGGCATCATGGAGTCGGAGCGCAACTGGCCGAGCGAACTCGGAGATCTCCCGGAGCCCACCGCCGGCGGTGAGATCACCTCGAACTACGTCAAACGAGCCATCGCGGAAGGGATGCAGCCGGGCGCAGTCGCCGATCTGGTCGCCGACGCGATCCGCGGCGACCGGTTCTGGGTCTTCCCACACACCGACTTCCTCGAGATCGCCGTCGAACGGTTCCACAGCATCGGCGAGCAGCTGAACCCGTCGCAGCCGGAGGAGTTCCCTGGAATGCCTCCACGCTCGCAGATGATGGCCGAGGTGATGGCGGCGATGATGGCGGCGATGACGGATGCACCACCTGCCGAGTGATCAGAGCCGGTAGACCCGCGACGCGGTGCCACGGAGCATCGCATCGCGCTCGTCGGCGCTGAAGTCGGCGACGAGCTTCTTGAACGCGTTCCACACAGTGCGGTACGAGAGCGACAGCCGGTCGACCGGGAAGTTCGACTCGAACATGCACCGATCGGGCCCGAACTGCTCGATCGTGTGGAGGTAGTAGCGGCCCTGCGCGTCGATGAACTCGTCCGAGCTCGGCGGGCGTTCCGCGGAGTTCCAGCCGAATCCGTTGTCCGGCATGGCGAGGCCACCGATCTTGGCGACGACGTTGTCGCAACGGGCGATGTCGGCAATGTCCGTCTTCCACTGCTCGAAGATCTCCTCGCGCTGCGACTCGTACGGCCCGACCCCGAGCGGCGTGCCGAAGTGGTCGAGCACCATCGTCGTACCCGGCACGGCGCGGGCAAGTTCGAGGAAGTCGCGGTTCTGGTAGTGGTAATGCCAGGTGTCGTAGGTCAGGCCCCGCTCCCCCAGCCTGGCGACGCCGCCGCGGAACGGTTCGTCCGAGTACAGACCCGCCGGCGCCCGACCCGGGATCATCAGCACGTGCGGGTACAGGGCATGCGAACCCGCGTGGCGGATTCCACGGAACCGTCCGTTGCCGGCCGCCGCGTGGGCGTCGAGGACGTCGTCGAGGCCCGGACGTCGGAGGTCGGCATGGGCGACGATCCCGCCCATCACCTGCGTGCCCGAGCGTTCGGCCTCGCCCGTGACGAACGATGTCTCGCCCACCGGCGCCATCTGGTCGGTCGCCGTGCGGTCGTAAGCGGCCCCGCACTCGACGAAGACCGTGTCGACCACGTTGTGCCCGCTGCCCAGATCGGCCAGCAGATCATCGAGGCCGTACGCCATCGAACCGCCGACGGGCCACAGGTGGTGGTGCGGATCGATGATCGGCGCGTCGGGGTCGACGACGTCCTCGACCAGCGAGTCGAGCCAGTCCTGGCTCCCGGGAAGCGGTGACGACACACTCATGCGGCAACGCTAGTCACGCGGACGTTGCCGCTCGTCGCTCACACGACGCACGAGCGTGAGGCGCTGGACCGGACATCCGAGCAAGCGAGACATGGTGCGGTTCGGTGTGACGTCGACGACCGTCATCCCGAGGCGCTCGATGGCGCGACGGCGCGAGCCCTCACGTTCGTTGAGTTCGCCGTACCACGCGTCATGGCCGGCAGCGCGACATCGTGCGTCGATGTGATCGACGAGCGCACGGGCGGCCGTCATCGATCGCGACCCGTGGCGCACGTTGAGGTGGGCATGAACGGACGCAGGCGGCGACCGCCGCGCGAGCACCAACGCGCCCATGTCTCGCGCCCTCGCGCGGTAGAACTCGCGGCTGTGATGGTCGAGCCGGCCGGTCACACCCGCCGCGACCACACGACCACACAACGACACCGACTTGCGAGCTGCGTACCGAGCCGCCGCCGATCCGTCCGAGCACACGAGCGCGTACCCGACGATCGAACCGGTCGCATCGACAGCGACCGCTGCGTCACCCCGACCGCTCCCCAGATACCACCCGAGGTTCACGACGCGATAGCCGTCGAACGCAACCGGAAGCCGGTCGAGGGAGGCACCGAGCAACATCGTCTCGTCGAAGAGGCACGCGATCATGCGATCGTCGTCGACGGCGAGTGGCCGAACGAGCATCTCGACTCATCCCACCCTGGCCAGCCGCCTCGTCTGGCTGACCTCGTCGAACAGGTCCAGCATGGACGAGATCGACCGGTCCCACGAGAACTGCTCGGCTCGACGCCTCGCGGCGCAGCGCTGACGTTCGCGGTCGCCTTCGAAGAGCATCGCAACCGCCCGTGCAAGTCCATCCACGCCCGTGCCGACAGCCCCGGCGTCGACGCAGATGAGTTCCCCGACCGCACCCGCGGCAGCGGCAGCGACAGGGGTCCCGCTGGCCATCGCCTCCAACGCTGCCAGCCCGAAGGTCTCGTTCGGTGAGGGCACGATGGCGACGTCGGCTCGTCGGAGCATCGATGCGACCTGCCGACGATCCCCGACGTGACCGACGAACCTGACAGGAAGACCGGCGGCCCGACGCTCGAGTTCCGATCGCTCGGGGCCATCGCCGACGACCAGCAGTTCGGTCAACCGACCTGATCGCACCAACCGATCGATCGCTGCGACCGCGTCGGCCGCGTGCTTCTCCGGCGAGAGCCGGCCGACGAACACGGCTCGGTGATGCATGCCAGGCGACCACGTCGGCTCCTCCGCTGCGACGTCGTCTCGCGGGCTCGATGGCCGAAAGGTCTCGAGGTCGACGCCGAGGGGGATGCGCCTCGCCGGCGACGACGCCAACCGGTCGATCTCCTCGGCGGCGAACTCCGACGCGCAGACCGCCACGTCGACACGTGCGAGGAGCCGTTGCGTCCACGCATCGACGAATCGTGTCGGATGGAGCACATCGGGCGCGATCCGCGAGACTGCGAGGTCCAACCGTTCGTGAGAATAGAGCACGACCGGCGGTCGGCTGTCGAGGTTCGCAACGATCCGCGCCAACGTGGTGCGGTCGCTGAGTTCGATCACGTCGGGGCGAAGTCGCGAGATCAGCCCGGCGACCGCGCGGTGATCGATCACCGTTCGGTACCCCCCGGTTCGGGGCACCTTGGGACTGCGGAGACAGACCACGGTCTTGCCGTCGATGACCGCGACACCGCGCCGCCGCGACGGCACCACGAGAAACACCTCGTGGCCGGCTCGGACGTACCCCGCAGCAAACGCATCGACCGCCGTCCGGAGCCCTCCGGACGTCGCGTGATAGAAGTTCGCCAGCTGCAGGATCCTCATCGGACGTCCTCCACCGCCGACACGGCGGCGCCTGCGAGAGCGCGGTGAGATGCGATGAGTTCGTCGTAGGTGACGAACGTGAGGGCAGCGTCTCGGAGCGCTCGCAGGGCCCGACTCGTTGCGCTGTCGAGCCGATCGTCGTGCACGTCGTCGGGATGCAACGCGAGCCGGACGGATCGGCCGTCACGAGCTCGCGACTCGACGATGGCGACGACCATCCGCGCCGCGAACGTCGACAGCGGGCTGCGCGGTCGATGGCAGACGGCGGGAATCGCCATCGAGTTCGACGTGGCCAGATCGGTCACGGCCAGCCGAGTCGTGGTGTACTCGAAACCGGTGTCGTGCAGCGCCTGGAACGACGCTGGCGACAACGACCAACCCGGCGCCACGAACCCACTCGGCGCGAAGCCCTGTTCCCGCAGCGCACCGAGGGAGAGCGATGCTCGACGCGCCGCCTCGATGCGTCCGAGCCCCGAGAATTCGGCACAGCCACGAGTCATGACCCGCTCGGTGAGCCGCTTGCCGAGGTGAGGACGGGCGGTGGGGTCATCGGCGGCACGGTGTTCCCAGCCATGGGCGACGATTTCGTGACCACGCGAACGCGCGTCGTGCAGCCAGTTGACGAACTCGACGTCATCGCCGAGCCGTCGATCGCGCCACGGACCCGGAATCACCAGCAACGACGCACGCGCTCCGTGCTCCTCGACCTGCGCAACGAGGTGCATTGCCTCGGCGTGGCTCGCTGGCGCAACGTCGTGTATCGAGACGATCGCGACGGTCATGATGCGACCCGAACCGACGATCCTGCCGGCGCCCCGACACGGCCGATCACGTGGACATAGTGTCCGACGAGTTCCGCCGTGAGGGCCGACCATGGCCTCGCGAGCACCGACGTCCGGGCCTCGGCCCCGAACTGCGCGCGCAGTGACGCCGACGCCGCCAGGTCGCCGACGGCCCCGACGAGCGATTCGGGCGCTGCCGGATTCCACAGATATCCATTGCGGCCGTGTTGAACCAGGTCGACCGGCCCGCCGGACGAGGGAGCGACGACCGGCACACCTGATGCGAGCGCCTCTTGAACCGACTGGCAGAAGGTCTCGTCGAGCCCGGTGTGGACGAACACGTCCAGCGAGGCGTAGAGACGGGCCAACTCGCTGCCCTCGCACAGTCCGAGGAACGCGGCGCCCGGAAGCGCCCGTTCGAGCGATGCCCGAGCCGGTCCGTCGCCGACGACGATGAGCCGGACGCCAGGGATGTCGAGCACCGGTCGGAGGCGGTGGACCTGCTTCTCCGGAGCGAGACGACCGACGTATCCGACGACGATGGGATCGTCTCTGCTCGCAGTGCGGTCGACGCCCGAGAGGAGCGCCCTCCGGATGTCATCATCGCGGTGTGCCGGCGAGAAGCGGGCGAGATCGACTCCTCGAGCCCAACGTGCGACATCGAAGACGCCGTGCCGACGAAGCGTCCACATCGCCGTGGTGGACGGCGCGAGCGTAAGATCGGCCTGGCGGTGCACCCACGACACCCACTGCCAGATCACCCCTCGCGCCAGGCCGAGCCGATGGCGGCTGGCAAAGCCGGCAAGGTCGGTCTGGTAGACCGCAACGCTCGGAATTCCGAGCCGCTTCGCGGCCAGGGCCGCCGCGGCGCCCAGGACGGCGGGGGCAGCGAGGTGGACCACGTCGGGGCGTAGGCGCCGAAGCAGCGCTGTCATCCTCGCGGTCGGCAGACCCACACGGAGGTCGCCGTACCGCGGCAGATCGAATGCTCGAACCCGAATCACACGCGCACTGTCGATGGCATCGGTGCCAGGGCCGGGAGCGATCACGATGCACTCGTGGCCGGCGCGGGTGAGTTCTTCGACGATGCGGACCACCGAGTTGGTGACACCGTTGACGGCGGGAAGGAACGACTCGGCCACGATCACGACCCGGAGCCGTCGGTCGATGCCCACTGGTGAGCCGCCCACACGTTCACGATGGCGACGACGAGGGTCGCCAGCGAGGTGAACAACGGGCAGAACTGCTGTACGTGCCACGTATCGGCACTCAACACGATCAGCATGAACTACAACGGTGTTGTTTGTCGACGTCGGATGAACTGATACCCAACAGTGAATGAACGTTGAGATCGAGTCCGCAGTTCTGCTGCCGCTCGCCGATTGGAGTCCACCGGTGCATCGAGCCCACGAGGCATCCGTGCTTGTCTTGTCAGCGCTCCCGGTGGAGAGTAGGCGTCGATGACAACGACAACGACCAACTCAGCTCCACGGCTCCCACCGCGTTCGTTCATGCGGGTGTTCTGGTTCTGTCATCGCAACTTGTTCCGGTTGACGGGTGGCCGCGTCGGGCCGTGGCGACCCAAGCCGGACGGCTGGGGTGCACTGGGGCTCACGACGGTGGGCCGGCGGACCGGCCGGGAACGCACCGTGATGGTCGGTTACTTCGAAGATGGCCCCAACGTCGTGACGATGGCGATGAACGGCTGGGGCGAGGGCGAACCGGCGTGGTGGCTGAACTTGCAGGCCCACCCCGAGTGCCGCATCGATCTGCGTGACGGTCCACGCCTCGTCACCGCACGAGCGGCGGTGGGTGCGGAACGTGAGCGGCTGTGGTCGCGATGGCGTGAGATCGACAAGGACCTCGACGCGTTCGCCGCCCGGCGCTCGAGCGAGACCGCTGTCGTCATCCTGCAACCGAGGGCGTGACGGAGGGCATCGTGGGGCAGTTTCCAGGACAGGTCGCGATCGTCACCGGCGGCGCGCGGGGTCTCGGCAGGGCGTTCGCGACGCTGCTCGTCGAGGAGGGGTGTGCGGTCGTCATCACCGATCGTGACGAGTCGGTTGTCGACACCGCTGCGACGATCGGCGCGACCGCGCATCTCGGTGACGTCGCCGACGCCGATCACGTGCGGTCGGTCGTCGATGCCACCGTCGCCGAGCACGGCACGATCGACATCATGGTCAACAACGCCGGTGAGGCCATGGCCACCGGTCCACGCGACGCCTGGGACACCGCGTCGCGTGACTTCGACCGGATGTTCGGTTCCAATACGAAGGGGACGTTCCTCTTCGGCCGCGCCGTCGCACCCGTGATGATCAGCCACGGCGGCGGCAACATCGTCAACATCTCGACCGACCACGTCGCGCCGAGCCCGGATGGCGACCCGCGCCAGGGGCACGGCTCGATGGACCTCTACAACGCGTCGAAGTGGGCACTCAACGGCTTGACGTTCGACTGGGCGAGGGGGCTCGGGCGCCACAGGATCCGTGTGAACAACATCTGCATGGGCGCCACCGACACGGCCATGCTGCGGGGCTTCCTCGGTTCGGATCCCGACCCCGCCTTCGAGGCCACCTGGATGCAGCCCGAGCAGGTGGCTCGAGTGCTCGTCGACCTGCTCGCCGAAGGCCCCGACGGCCGCACCGGCCACAACATCGGGTTGTATGCCGGTCACCCGTGCGTGCTGCCGCCGGCGACGTTCACCCAGCCGCGCTGAATCCGATCTTCAGTTCCTTCAGCGCTCGCAGGAAGTAGTTCGGTGCGATCGTGAGGTCGGTCTCGGGAAGGAACCACATCTCGTCGATTCGACGCACCAGTGCCTCGAACCCGAAGAGCAGTTCGCGACGCGCGAGCGGGGCCCCCATGCAGAAGTGGGTGCCGAATCCGAACGTGACGTGCTTCTTGGCGTCGGCGCGGTCGAGATCGAATCGGGCGGGAGCATCGAAGATCCGGTCGTCGCGGTTTGCCGCGGCGTAGCCGATCAACACGCTGGTCCCGGCGGGGATCGTCACCCCGTGCAGTTCGACGTCGACCGCCGCCGTGCGGGTGAGTCGCTGCACGGGAGACTCCAGCCGGAGCACTTCCTCGACGAGAGCAGGCAGGTACGTGTCGGGATCGTTCTTCAGCCGATCCCACTGGTCGGGGTGTTCGATCAGCAGACGTACGCCTCCCGACAGCGCGTTGGTGGTGGTCTCGGAGCCACCCACGAAGGTGTCGGCCATCATCTCGGCGTGCAACTCCTCGTCGGTGAGACACCGGCCCCATTCGGGGATCGGCGTGTTGACGAGGTCCGACAGCAGCGTGTCGTCCGGTTCGACTCGCAGCCGCTCGAAGATCGGTTGGAAGTAGTGCTGGGCCTCGATCTCCATCTCCGTCGACCAGATGACCTCCTCGGGCGTCTGCATCAGGCCGAGACGTTGCACCCACGCGTCGGTCCACGCCTTGA
This sequence comes from Ilumatobacteraceae bacterium, assembly GCA_041742555.1. Lineage (GTDB taxonomy): Bacteria > Actinomycetota > Acidimicrobiia > Acidimicrobiales > Ilumatobacteraceae > Sva-07. Next base: position 14,289 of record JBGSII010000522.1, on the reverse strand, counting down.
TGCGCCAGATGTCGTCGGGGTTGGCTCCCATCTGCACGCCGATCACGATGAGCGGGAGTGGGACGGCGAACTGGCTCACCCACTCGCACGTGCCGTCGTCGACGAACGCGTCGATCAACTCGTCGGCGAGCCCCGAGATCTTCGGTTCGAGTTCGGCGATTCGCTTCGGGCGGAACGCGTGGTTGAACAGGGCTCGCATCTCGCGGTGATTCGGGTCGTCGCGCCCGGCCAGTGTCGGCGCGGGAACCCACCCCTTCTCCTCGTACAACGCAAGGACCTTCGGCGACATCGTCCTGGCCCGCTTGTTGGCCGAGCGGGAGTTGACGAACCGCTCGGTGTCGGCGAGGACCGACCGGACGTCGTCGTATCGAGTGATGATGTACGCCTGGAGCCGCTCGTCGAACCAGACCGGCGCCTCGTCGCGCATGGTGCGGTAGGCGCCGTAGGGGCAGTCGTTGATCGCCGGATCGAAGAAGTTGACGTCGGCGAGCGCGATGGGCTCGTCGATCGCCTGTTCATCTGCCTCTGACATCGCGCCCCCTTGCGACTCTGGCCCAGCCACCAATGGTGACATGTGAGACCTCAGCGGGTCCAGGCGCCGCCTCGTCCTGCGATCATGGGCAGGTCGAGGAAGGTCTTGACGCCGGGACCCGCGCTCACGACGTAGGGGATGGCGTTGATCGCATGGGCCGCCGTCGATCCGAGGACGTCGCGGTTCCACGAATGCGCCAGCGTCAGCTGCATGTCGGGTTCCCCGATGATCCTGATCGACCAGTCGCCCTGGGGCCAGTCGGGCGCGGCGTCACGATGCATCCGCCACACGGTCTCCTGGTGGACGAGCGGCCGTCCGGCCACCATCGCGCTCCACTGCCAGCGCTGTCCGGCGACGGTGCCGGCAGCGACCGTTCCGGCGGCGGTGCGGAGCTCGTCGGTCGCGATCCAGGTCTCCATCTCCGTCACGACCTCGTCGACCTGCGCGCCGATGCCGTCGGCGACCATCTGAACGGCCTCGGTGAACAGGCCGTCCAGCCAGGTGCGATGGCGATGTGAACGCGACTCGAACTCCTCGGGTGTCCGACCGAAGTTCATCATCTCGAACATGATCTCCGGCGACGGGTAGTGCTGGAAGTTGCTGACTTCCTGTACTTCGATCCGGTCGATGCGCAGCGAGAGACCGGACATCAGCAGTGGCAGCAGGTCACCGAACCACCCCGGGTTGGCGCCGGTGCCGTGGAAGGCCACGCCGCCATCGGCGCATGCCGCCGACAGGCGACCCATCACCTCGTCGCCGTACACCTGTGGGTACACGTAGCCCACGGTGGTGATCACGTGGTTGCCATTGGCGAGCAGGCGACAGAAGTTGTCGAGGTCCGCCCCTGGGGTGTCGCCGTAGACGAGCGACGGCAGCGGCATGTGCAGGACGACATCAGCATCGAGCGCCAGGATCTCCTCGACATCAGCCGTGGCAGCGATACCGAGATCGGCGATGCCGGCGAGTTCGCCGACATCGCGCCCCACCTTGGTGGGGTTGGTGACCAGGAGCCCGACGATCTCCATGTCCGGTCGTCCCGCCACCGTGGCGATGGCGGAGCGCCCGACGTTGCCGCTCCCCCACTGCACGACCCGGATCGTCATCCCGACAACGTAGGCGAGACCGAGACCGACGCGATGAGCCAGACGGCGATGCGACACCGGGCTGTCACTGGCGAGCGCGGAACGCGCTGTCTGCGTCGGTCAGCACCGTGCGCAGCGTGGTCGCGATGATGTCGAACTCCTCGTCGCCGGCGATCAACGGCGGCGACAGGGTGATCACCGGTTCGCCCCGGTCGTCTGCTCGACAGATCAAGCCCGCGTCGAACAACCGGGGCGACAGGTGGTCGCGAAGCAGCCAGTTGGCCTGCTCGGGCGAGAACGTGCCGCGGCTCGCCTGGTCAGCGACGAGTTCGATCGCCAGGAAGAAGCCGTCGCCGCGCACGTCACCGACGAGCGGAATGTCGCGCAACGACTCGATCAGCGACTTGAACCGGTCCTGGTTGGCAAGGACGTGTCCGCACAGGTCTTCTCGTTCGAAGACGTCGAGGTTCGCGTTCGCCACGGCACACGACACCGGGTGCGCCCCGAACGTCTGGCCCTGCAGGAACACGATCGGCGCGTCGACGAAGAGTTCGGCGATGCGATCGCTGATCATGACCCCTCCCAACGGCGAGTAACCGCTCGTCACGCCCTTCGCGAAGGTGATCATGTCGGGCTGGTAGCCGTAGCGCAGACTGCCGAACATGTGGCCGAACCGACCGAACGCGCTGATCACCTCGTCGCTGACGAGCAGCACGCCGTAGTGGTCGCAGATCTCGCGGACCCGCGCCCAGTACCCGTCGGGCGGGACGAATGCCCCTCCGGTGTTCTGCACCGGCTCCATGAACACCGCCGCAACCGTGTCGGGTCCCTCCATCTCGATGCGCAGGGCCAGATCGTCGGCGCAGCGCAGCGTGCACGACTCGAGGTGCATGCAGTCCCCGCAGCGGTACCGGTACGGGGTCTGCACCTTGATGGCCCCTGGCATCAGCGGCTCGAAGGGCGACCTGATCGACGGCACGCCGGTCAAGCTGAGCGCCCCGATCGACGTGCCGTGGTACGCGAGGTACCGCGAGATCACCTTCGTGCGCCCGGGCTCACCGCGCAGCTTCCAGTACTGGCGTGACAGCTTGATCGCGGTCTCGACCGCGTCACCTCCCGAGGGGGTGAAGAACACCCGGTTGAGGTCACCTGGCGCCATGGCTGCCAGTCGGTCAGCGAGCGTGACCGCCGGCTCGTTGGCGAAGCCCCAGACCGGGAAGTACGCCAGCGTGGCGGCCTGGTCGCGCGCAGCGTCGGCCAGTTCGGCACGGCCGTGGCCGACCTGCACGGTGAACAGCCCCGACAGACCGTCGAGGTAGCGCTTGCCGGCCGAGTCCCACACGTAACAGCCCTCGCCCCGCACGATCAGAGGCGCTGCGTCTCGCTGGGTCCGAAGTGGGGTGAAGTGCATCCACAGATGTGAGGCAGCGTCGGAGTCGGTGGCCATGTCCGAGTCTCGCATGAGCTGACGGTCACGGTGCCGGTCCTGTCGGTGGGGGTCGGCCCGGTGGGCTGCGGTCGATGGTCGGACCGGTGTGGTGGATGGTGCCGTCGGGCCGGATCCAGGTGGCGACACGATCTGGCGTCATGATGAGCGTCCAACCACCTTCGTGCACGAGGTGGTGACAGCGATCGCAGAGCGGGGCCAGATTGTCGATGTCGGTGGGACCTCGGTCGCGGACCCACCAACGGATGTGGTGGGCCTTGGTCTGACTGAACGGGACGTTGCAGTCGCGGTTGATGCACGTGCGGTGCATCGCTCGAAGCGCTCGGCGTTGCCCTCGGGTGACGGTTCGAGCGCCTCGTCCGACGTCGAGCGCGACACCGTCACCGCCGAGGACGACGGGGATGATCTCGGCATCACAGCACAAACGGCGAATCGTCGACACCGGGAGCACAACACCGTCCTCCGTCTGGTGGATTCCGCGGGCATGCAGCTCGTCGACGAGGTAGGAGACATCGACGAGCGCGCTGATCTCGGGGACACGTTGTTCGATGCGGCGCAACTCGGCCTCGATCTCGAGGTCTGTCTCTTCGACGTGCGTGGCGTCGGAGTCTCCCACCGTGCTCGTCAGCCCAACGGGCGGGTCATCGAGTTGGAGGACGAGCGGCTCGGCGGGCCGGTCGATGGCAGCGATGAGATCGGACGCGATGTCGGCGGCAGGGCCGGGAGCCCGATCGGCTGCGCCGCGGCAGGTGGCGGAGTCGGCGTTCCCGGACTGTCCCGATGGCGCCGCGGTGCGGGCGACACCAGCCCCGGTGACCGCATCGATGAGCGCATCGGCTTGGAGTTGGTTCCACGGCGTGCGAGCGTTGCCGTCCTGTTGCTGGCGGCGGCGGATCGAACGGTTGAGCGCGGTCCAGAAGATCTCGTGGCGGAGGGGATCGAGCGCGGCGTGTGTGTGGTGGAGTCCATCGGCGTGGTCGACCCAGGTGCGGATGCTGACGGCCGCACGTTGGCGTTCGAGTTCGTCGGCGTCGTTGCCGGTCGCCTCGGCGACGAGCTCGCTCACGAGGCTCTTGCACCGTCGATGGAACGTGTCGACGGTGTCGCCGGTCGCCATCGCCACCAGTTCGTCCTCGTGGACGGCGAACGCGGCGCGCACGTCGGCAGGGGCGTTGCGGGTCGCCGCGACGATGGCGTCGAGATGTCCTGCGGTCACCGCGCCATCGGCGAGTGCGTCCTCGAACGCCGGCATGGCCTCGGCGACCCGATCGCGGCGTGTGATCTGCTCTGCATCGCGGCCGGTGCGACCGCTGAGCCGTGCGATCAGGGCGGGGGCTGCTTCGCACCGGCCCTGGTCGGCAAGGGCTCGTCCCCGGCGGGAGCACTGCAGGTCGATCGTGTCCAACCAGCAGCGCACGCGGCCGGCGATGGCCACGACGTCGGCAAGTTCATCCCGATCGAGCGTGTCGTACTCGACGATGGACAACCGCTGCACGAGATCGAGCAGGTCGTCGGTGAGCATGTGGTCCTCCCTTCGAGCGCAGATGGTCCGGAAGTGAGGGGGAGTCGGTAGAACAAGTGTACCGCTCAGTGCATCTCGATGCAACACGTGTTCTGTCGAAATGCGACAATTCGCGGCCGCGCGGTCGGGAAAACGAGAGAAACCCCTGCAGTGCAGGGGTTTCTGGAGCGGACGACCGGGATCGAACCGGCGACCTCAACCTTGGCAAGGTTGCGCTCTACCAACTGAGCCACGTCCGCGAGACCGCTGTGGGCGGTGTATGCGAAGCAGCATGATAGCGCCGCCGGACCGGGAACGACCACCGCCACGGCGCGATCGTGACGGAATCGGTTCGACGCTCCGCGGCCGCGGCGGGATGTGGCACGATGCATCTCCCGACACGATGGAGCAACCATGGCCGATCCAGCCGACCAGGCGACCCGCACGACCAGCGATCGAGTGCGTCTCGATGCCGCGAACGTCACGAAGGAGCTGATCTTCCACCGGCTCCTGCTGCCCACGGCAGCACGCAACGCCGACCGGCCCTGCACCACGAATGCAGCGACCGGTGCGACCCACACCTATCGCGAGCACTTCGACGAGGTGGCCCGGGCGATCGGGGCACTGCGCGAGCTCGGCGTCGAACGCGAGGATCGGTACGCCCTCATGATGGCGAACTCGCCGGAGTACCTCGTGCTCTTCCACGCCGCCCTGCTCGGCGGAGGCGTCGTCAACCCGCTCAATCTCCGGTTCGCACCGAAGGAACTCGTGTACGTGCTCCAGGACTCGGGCAGCACGGTCTGCTTCGTCGACCAGCACTTCGCGCCGATCATCGACCAGGTCCGAGACGAGGCCGGCCTCGAACACGTGATCCTCGTCGGCGACGGCGACGCGCCGAACACGATCCGCTACTCAGATCTGCTCGCGGCGGCGTCACCGCTGATCCCCGACGAGGGCGAGGAGTCCGATCCCGTCGTGTTGATGTACACCGGCGGCACGACCGGCCTCCCGAAAGGTGTGCTGTCGAACCAGCGCGGCCAGGTGATGAACGCGTACCACTGCCTGATGGCACTGCCGTACTCGAAGGAGTCGACGTTCCTGCTCCAGACCCCGATGTTCCATGCGGCATCGACGCTCACCATGACGTCGCTGGCGGTGGCCGGCGGCCACATCGTGACGGTGCCGATGTTCGAGCCGGTCACCGTGATGAAGGCGATCGGCGAATTCCAGCCGGACTTCACCGTCATGGTGCCGACGATGATCGGCATGACGCTGTCGCATCCCGAGTTCACTCCCGAGGCGCTCGCGCCGTTGCGCCACATCGGCTACGGCGCCTCACCGATGCCCGAGGTCCTCCTGCAGAAGCTCGCGTCGCTCTACCCGGCCCTCGACCTCTGGCAGGTGTACGGGATGACCGAGGCGTCGCCGTTGCTCACCGTGCTGCGACCCGAGGATCATCGCGCCGGGGGGACGCTCCTGCGGTCAGCTGGTGCGCCCACGACCGGCATCGAGTTGTCGATCAGGGACGTCGACGGCACGGAACTCCCCGTCGGGGTCCCCGGCGAGGTCTGCGCCCGTGGCGGCAACTACATGATCGGCTACTGGAACAAGCCGGAGGCGACCGCAGAGGCGTTCGCCGGCGGTTGGTACCACTCGGGCGACGCCGGCTACCTCGACGAGCAGGGGTATCTGTACCTGGTCGACCGGGTCAAGGACATGATCGTGACCGGTGGCGAGAACGTGTACTCGGCGGAGGTCGAGAACGCGATCGCCAGCCACCCGGCCGTGCTGCAGGTCGCCGTGATCGGGGTGCCGAGCGACGAGTGGGGCGAGGCCGTGCACGCCATCGTCGTGCTCCGCGATGGTGCCGTGGCGAGCGACGTGGAGATCATCGATCACGCCCGCGAGTACATCGCTGGCTACAAGGTTCCCAAGGCGATCACCTTCCGCTCCGACCCGCTCCCGTTGTCGGGTGCGATGAAGGTCCTCAAGCGAGAGCTTCGTGCGCCGTACTGGGAAGGCCACGAACGCAACGTCGGCTGACGGCGTTCATCCGCGAGGACTCGACTCGGCGTCCACGTCGGACTCACCAATGGCTTGGGTCGCTGTGGCCGATTCGGCCTCGGGCTTCGACTCGACCTCCGGCGCGCGCTCCAGTTGCGGCGCGCTCTGCGGTTCCGGTTCCGGTTCCGGTGCCGGTTCCGGCTCTGGCTCGGGCTCCGACTGGCCCTCCGCATGCGGCTCGACCGGGGCAGCAGCCGGAAGTCCGAACGGCTCGAAGTCGGTGTGGGCGGGGGTCGGATCGCGCGTTTCGGCCACCACACCGGGCCCGAGATCGCTGAACGAGGTGACGGGATGGTCGCTCTGTTCGAAGTCGGCATCGATCGACGGCGGTCTCGATGCGGGCACCAACGGCTCAGCGCCCTCGGGGCGCAGCTCGTCGAGGATGCGTCGCTGGGTCGACGGGTCCTTCTTCTTCCAGTCGCTGTCGCCCATACGTTCGAGCGGTGCCAAGACCTCGAGGTCGGGTCGCGTCTGGCGGATGATCCACACCGCGAGGAGGATCAACATCACACCGATCACGACGAGGCCGATCACCATGCCGTAGACGATCCGACTCGAGTCGGGGTCGCCTGCACCCACGAGCGCCGCGGTGGGCAATGACGTGGAAGCGAGGTGGAGATCAACGGCGGGCACGGGAACCCGATTGTGCCAGCTCACGTGAGTTTCGACACGGATCAGCGCTGGTGTCCAGGACACCAGATCGTGGTCCGGCCACCGATCGCAACTCGTTCGAGGGGGGTTCCGTCGCGCTCACAAGGGGGGCAGGTCGCACGAACCACCGGGCTCAACACACCGGCCGTGCTCCCTCCCCGAGCGAGCATGACGGGCAGTCGGCGACGGATCATCGTCGCAAGACGCTCCACCTCGGTTGGCGACAGCGAGTCGGTGGTCCGTCTCGGGTCGAGGTCCGACCACCACAACACCTCGTCGACGCACAGGTTTCCGAGGCCGGCCACCGCGTGCTGATCGAGCAGCACCGACTTGATCACACCGCGGCGTCCGGCCAGTGCCGCGGCCAGGCGCCGGGGCGTCACCTCGTCGAAGTCGACGCCGAGTCGATGCAGGTCCGGATCGAGCGAGACTCGACCCAAGCGACGCGGATCGCTGAAGCGCAACGCAGGTGGTCCGGCTCGACCGGCTGGCGTCGCGAACACCGTGAGCCGGTTCCACGCCCGATCGTCACGACCCGATGAGTACGCCAGCTTCTCGATCGACGCATGGCCGTCGATGACGAGGCGGCCCGACATCCCGAAGTGCAGCCCGATCGTCGCCCGGTCGGTGTCGAGCAGGACGACCTTGCCGCGCCGCCGCGCTGCGGTGAACGTCGCTCCGATGACCACATCGGCAAATCCGTCTGCCACCACCCGATCGTCGACGTCGACGTCGACGACGGCGCGGCCGACCAGCGGCTCACAGGCGCGCCGCCAGATCTCGGCTTCGAGCCCCTCCGGCACGGGTCAGCCGGTCGACGAGATCGACTTGGACGCGTTCGCGAGAAATCGTTCCAGCGGCTCTGCCAGCTGGTCGCTGTTGATCAGGAACGCGTCGTGGCCGTGGGGGGAGTCGATCTCGACGTACTCGCTCGGCACGCCGTTGGCGGACAGGGATTCGTGGATCTGCTGCTGCTGGTACGCGGGATACAGCATGTCGCTCCAGATCCCGACCGCCATCGTCGGCGCGGTCACCCTCAACATCGCTCGTTCGAGCGATCCGCGGCCGCGAGCGACGTCGTGCAGATCCATCGCCTTGCCGATCGAGAGGTAGCTGTTGGTGTCGAACCGGCGAGCCAGCTTGACGCCGTGGTACTCGAGGTACCGCTCGACTTCGAATCGTTGCCACATGCCGATCGTGTCGCCGACGACGGCCTTGTCCGCGAGCCCTCGCCCGAATCGATCGGTGAACACGTTGTCGCTGCGGAACGTCACCTGCGCGACCATGCGGGCGATCTCGAGCCCTTCGGTCGGGCCGTCACCCGGTGCTGCGTCGTAGTAGTCGCCACCGCGCCACTTGGGGTCGAGCCGGATCGCTCGCCGACCGATCGCTCCCCATGCGATCTGCTGGGCGGTGGCCTGCATACAGGTGGCAACTGCGACGAGCGAACCGACTCGCCTCGGGTACATCACCGCCCATTCGAGCGCCTGCATCCCCCCCATCGAACCGCCGATCACCGACAACCACTTCGCAACGCCGAGGTACTGGCCGAGCTGCGCCTGTGCGCGCACCATGTCGCGGATCGTGACCACCGGGAAGCGCGACCCGTACGGTCGACCGTCGACCGGATGCGGCGAGGCAGGCCCCGTCGATCCCTGGCAGCCGCCGAGCACGTTGGCGCACACCACGAAGTACTTCTCGGTGTCGATCGGCTTTCCCGGCCCGACGGTGTCGTCCCACCATCCGGGCGTCGGATGCCCCCGGCCGGACGGGCCGGCGGCGTGGCTGTCACCCGTCCAGGCGTGACACAGGAGGATCGCATTCGACCCGTCTGCATCGAGGCGCCCCCAGGTCTCGTAGGCGACCACCACGTCGGACAACGCGACACCACAATCGAGGGCGAACCGACGGTCCTGCGCGAACCTGTAGAAATGGCGGTGTCCGGGTTCGTCACCGACCGACCAGGCGCCGGTCACCGGAAGAGGCGGGGGTGTCGTCATCGGATCGGTGCGGGCCGGCGCGATCGTCGCCGTACCCGTCGGGCGCATGGTAGCAACGCCGACCGACCGACGACCCGAGGTATCTCCAGCCAGTCACCCCCACCCAGCGATGAGCGAAGCACCCGTCTACGGCACCTCTCGCTCATCGCAGACCGGTTCAACCACCCAGCGATGAGCGAAGCACCCGTCTACGGCACCTCTCGCTCATCGCTGACGGGTTTCGGGGCGGGCTCCGGCGGACGTGGCCTCAGCCGACGGTCCCGATGACGGGCTGCGCGAAGGCCAGACGTCGCTCGAAACCGATCTCGTACGGAAGAAAGCCACCGCGGTCCGGATACAGGAGCTGCACCATCTCGAACGGTTGAGCGCCGTACCAGTCGATCGCACTCGCGAAGAGCAGGCCCCAGCGTTGGAGGTCGACCGGCGCGAACACACAACGGAGATCGTTGTCCAGCAACCCGACGAGCTCGACACCGAGCGGGATCTCGGTACCCCCACGACAGGCATCGGCGACCAGTCCCAGTAGCCCTTTCGCAGCGGCCGGGGTGAGACCGAACACCGCGACCTCGCCGAAGCCGACGTCGGCAGGCAACCCGATCGTGTAGGCGTAGCCGGGCGTCGGCGGAACACTCTCGGCGTCGGGCATGACGGCCTCGAGTGCCCAACCGCTCGTCTCGATCATGAAGTCGATCTTGTCCCGCTCGCTCATCGCGTCGAAACGCTCCGCCAAGTGGTCGCCCGGGTGGTCCTTCACGCCGTCCGACCGTAGCGCCCGAGCAGCCGGACACCCACGGTGGCTGTCGATCCCGTCAGTCCAGGTTCTCGATCTCGAACGGTTCCACCTCGTCTGCGGGCTCGAATCCGAGCACCCGCCCGTAGAAGTACAGGTCGGCCTCGAACCAGCGCACGATCGAGTCGGCGGCACGAAAGCCATGACCTTCGCCGTCGAAGGTGAGGTAGGCCACCGGAAGACCCCGGGATCGCAGGGCACCGACGATGCGTTCCGAGTGCGCAGGTGGGACGACGGTGTCGTCGCTGCCCTGGAGCACGAGCAGCGGCGCTGACAGACGTTCCGGGAAGTTGATCGGCGACCGTCGGGCGTAGTCGTCCGACGCCTCCGGCCACGGTCCGATCAACCCGAACGTGTACTGCGATTCGAACTTGTGATCATCGGTGATCAACGCCGACATGTCGGTGACCCCGAAGAGGTTCGTGCCAGCGGCGAAGACGTCGTGGTCGGCGATCGCCAGCAGCACCAGCGTGCCACCGGAACTGCCCCCTTCGATCACCAGTCGCGCGCCGTCGACGTCACCGCGTTCGGCCAGGAAGCGGGCCGCTGCGACGGCGTCGTCGACGTCGAGGATGCACCAGTTGCCGAGGAGCCGACGACGATAGGCGCGCCCGTACCGCGTGCTCCCCCGGTAGTCGACGTCGACGACCGCAAACCCGCGGCTCGTCCAGAATCGGTGCCCGCGCCCGGCCACGAGGCGCCGCTGCGCACAGCCGGTCGGCCCACCATGAACGAACACCATCAGCGGTGGACGTTCATCCTCGGCAAGTTCCACCTCGGGATGGGCAGGTGCGTAGTACAGCCCGTGAGCGACATCGTCCTCGCTCGTCGGAAAGGTCACCAGCTCGGGTTCGGGCAGGAACGTCGGGTCGATCCCGAGCTGATGGCCAGGCCGAAGGATCTCGACCCGATCGCCGCTGATCCGGACCACCTCGTTGCTGAGCGTGTACGAACTGCCGACGAAGGTGAAGACGGCCCCGGAACGGCGCAGGGAACCGATCACCGTGTACGGGACCGACACCTCGAGACTGAGCCGGTCGCCGCTGCGGTCGCCGAGGACGTACGCGCCCTGGGCGTGCCGGGCGCCGCCGAAGACCCAGTGGGGCTCGACCACCTCGAACGGCCCGACCGCCTCCGGCCACAGCGTGCCGGAGTCGATGTCGACGCGGTAGAGGTTCCACCAGTCGTTGCGGTCGGTGGCGACGACCAGGGTGCCGTCGCTCCACCAGAGCGGCTCCTGCAACGCCTCGTCCCCGTTGCCGACCAGTTTGCGGGGATTCGACGGCGTTGCACCGTCGAGTTCGGCGATCCACAGTTCGGTCGCGTCCCACGGCATGTTGGGATGCATCCACTGGATCCAGACGATCGACGACCCGTCCGGCGACACGCGAGGCGACGCGTAGAAATCGGCTCCCGAGGCGACCAACTGCGTGACCATGGAGCCATCCGTGGCGACGGCCACGATCTCGTTGACCGGTTGACCGGCGCCGTGGCGCTCGCGGACACACACGAACCAGTCACCATCGGGCGTCGGACGACCGTCGGCGTACCGGAGTGCACGCGGCGTGTCCGGCTCGGCGCTCAGGACGACGGGCTCGTGACCCGGTTCCACGCGGCGGAGGCGCTGATCCGAGTGCTCGACGTAATAGGCAACACCATCGGCCGCCCACCACGAGCCGCCGCCGTACTCGTGCACGCTCGTGCGCACGTTCGTCTCGAGCGCAGTCACGTCCAGCCGGTCACCCTCGCGCCACCGCACGATCGTGGTCCGGCCACCGTTGTCAGGCCTCGACTCGGCCCACCAGACGTCGTCGCCGTCGGGGATCACCTCGCTGATGCCCACCGACCCCGCGACCAAGGACCGGGCGGTGATCGGCGACGGCCAGGTACCTGCAGGGAGCGTGGGCATGCGGCCAGTGTCGCGCAGGCCTCAGATGAGGCTGAACGAGTCGAGATCGATCGCCTGACAGAGGTGGCGTTGTGCCATCGCCCCGAACATCGCCTCGCTGCGATCGTTGAGGGTGACGATCTGCGACGCCATGGCGGCCACCGTCAGGCCGGCAAACGCATCACGACGGTACTGCTCCCAGACCCAGGTCTCGTCGAGGGAGATGCCGTAGGCCCCGAGCGCAGACAGGTACTCCGCAACGAGAGCGCGTTCGTGAGCGCGACGTTCGGCGGGGAGCAGGCCGGCGCCGATGAAGTACGACAGATCGGTGATGGGGCTGCCGTGCGCTGGTGTCTGCCAGTCGACCACGGTCACCGGCGGCCCGCCCTCCGGCGTCGCGAACAGCATGTTGTCGAGCCGGTAGTCGCCGTGGGTGATCGCCTTCGGACCGGTCCGGCCACCCCTCCACGCGGCGATCACCGATCCGAACCGTTCGGCGAGCTCGAACTCGGCCGCGCTCAGATGCGATCGATACGTGCCCGCGAAGCCAGGGAAGAACATCTGCCACATCATCGCCAGCCCGCTGCCGGCCTCGTCACCGCCGGAGTCGTGCTCGATCCAGTCGATGTCGTCGAGGGTCGGGTCGTTCCAACGTGGGCCGTGGAGCCTGGCGAGCTCGCGCACGGCGTCGCGGGCCTGCTCGATCGTGCACCCGGTGAGTTGATCCCCCTGCGTTGCGGGCGCCATGTCCTCGAGCACGAGGACGAACGCATTCGTCGACGGGGTCCAATCGCCGTAGTGACACACCGGCACCCGCATGTCGACCGTCGCTGCCAGCTCGGTGTAGAAGCGGGTCTCGCGTTCATAGTGCCGGAGCATTGCCGCAGTTGTCAGGCTCGTGTCATCTGTGGCGGGAAGCTTCACCACGACCGATCGAGGCACTGACGCATCGGCGTGGGGCATCGCGACGCGCACGTTGACGCCGATGTGGCCGTCGCCGATGCGCTGCTGGGTGATCGGACCGACCTCTCCACCGAGCACCGACGAGAGCCATTCGGAGGTGACGTCTTCTGCGCGCATGGCGCGGCACGGTAGTGCCCGAGGACCGGTACCGTCGTGCCCGAGATGTACGGGTTCCTCCTGCGCCCGAAGTGGATCGTGTTCCACTTGCTGGTGTTCGGTTCGATCGCGCTGATGATCTGGCTCGCCTTCTGGCAACTCGACCGGCTCGACGAGCGACGGGCGTTCAACGACCTCGTCACCGAGCAGATCGACCGGCCACCGGCGACGCTCGAGGACCTGCTGGCCGAGGCGGGCGACGACCCCGGATCGATCGAGTGGCGTCAAGCGGTCGTGGCGGGCACGTACGTGCCGGAACAGGTCATCTGGTTCAACCGGTCGCAGGACGGCATCGCCGGCGACAACGTGCTCAGTGCCCTCGTCACGGACGACGACACGACGGTGATCGTCAATCGGGGCTTCATCGCGTTGGGCGAGGAGGTGCCTGCTGCGCCGTCGATCCGGACGGAGATCCTCGCGCGAGTCCGTGTCCCGCAATCCCGTCAGCGTGGCGAGCTGACCGACGCTGCAGGCTCCGGGACTGCGGTCACCGAGGTGCGGCGCATCGATCTCGATCAGCTCGCTGCCCAGCTCCCCGGCGAGGTCGCTCCGGTCTATCTCGACCTGATCGACTCGGTCCCGGCCCCCGGGCCCGACGATCCGCTGCCGGTCCCCGCCCCGAGCCTCGACGAAGGGCCGCACCTGTCGTACGCAGTGCAGTGGTTCATCTTCGCGACGTGTGTGTTCGTCGGCTGGGTGCTCGCTGTCCGCAGATCGATCCGTTCGCGGCGCCGCGACGCGCTCACGGTCGCAACAGGCGTGCCAGTGGCAGAGGATTCCGACCCGCCAACCGACGTCGGAGTTGCCAGCTCGACGATCGGAACAGACGAGTCATCACCGCGCTGATCTGGCCGGGCGGGCTGTCCACCCGGAGGTAGCTGACCCAGTCCTTGGTGGGCAGGTCGAAGAACGCATCGAAGAACGCCCGCACGTCGTCGTCGTCGAGATCGAGGAGCACTTCGAGTCCGTAGTCGTGCAGCACGCGGGTACGCCGGAGCGCAACCGGCCACACCGCCTCGCCGATCGGGCCCGGATCGACAACTCCTGAGCCCGACGCCAACGCGCGAGCGATTGCCTCGGCGACCCGAGGTGCAGCGCGGATCGACGCGGCGACGGAGAACCCGGTCGCCGCGTGCACATAGCCGGCAGCAGCACCGAACGCGACGACCGGCTGGTCGAGACCTGGTCGCTGGCCGCCGAGCGGAATGCGGACGT
>JBGSII010000521.1:0-19805 GCA_041742555.1 Ilumatobacteraceae bacterium | reverse complement strand
CTCGGCTGGTGTCTGTGCCTCGACCCACTGCCCCGCGGCCGCAACCGAGGTCGCAACGAGCACCGCCGCGAGGAGACCCGCGACGGCACCTCGGCGAGTTCGGTGCGCTCCGGGCGGGTTCACAGCACAAAAGTACCGGTTGAGCACGTACGACGCTCCGCAGCTCCGGACGCGACAGTGCCGGGACCGATCGTCGATCCCGGCACTGCTCGGACTGTTGGGACTGAACGCATCACGACCGAACCGTCTCATCAAGGGTCAGACCCAGGATGTGACACTCGGACACCGCGGGGACCAGCTGCGGCGATGACGTTCAGCGGGGGTTGGCGGAAATTCGCCAGGCGGTCCAGCCTGTCGGCCTAGCGGCCAACCACCTCCAGGGTCCCGTGTAAATTGTCTGGCATGTGTTGGACCACCTCCTCTCTCTGGTGGAGATAGTTCAGCACATCGATTCAGATCGTGTACGATTGATTTGCGAGAATTTTCGAAGCGAGTTCGAGGTTGCCGTCGATCGCCACCTGGTCGAGGAGCTCGTTGGGTCCGACCCTCCCGGCGCAACGTCGTGTCATCACGCCGATCGGCATCGTCAGCACCACCGTCGCGGACCCGCCCAGGGCCGGGACGACCGCCGCCCGCTCCCCCACCTCGACGTGCAATGACCGCACAACCGCGCCGCCGTCGGTGAGCGCGAATGTCACCGTCTCGCCGCTCTGCGCACCCGCCTTCTTACCCACGACGAATCCGAGTGCCGTCGACATCTCGTCGAGGACGACCTCGACGGCGAGGCCGGTCTCGTGACCGGGTCTGCCGACGGCATCGCGGATGTCCTGCTCGTGCAGCCAGCAGTCGAACACGCGGATCTGCATGAACCGCCCGTAGGTGTCCTTGCCGGCAGGCGTGAACGACTCGGCGGTCCACTCGGCGGCCGTCATGGCCTCGAGCGCGGCGAGACGAGCGCCGGTGAGTGCACGGAACCTCGACAGCACCTCGTTGGGTGGTGCCACCCGGAGCGACTCGACCCATTGTTCGTTGAACGCGCCGATGTCGTTGCGCACGTGTTGATTGGCGTCCCGGTCGATCTCGAGACTAGGCCCCGGTTCGCCGGCGAGCATCGCCTCGGTGCCGACGATGTGCGACACGTTGTCCTGCACGCTCCAACCAGGCAAGGGTGAGGGCAGGCTCCACTGCTCGTCGCTGAGCTCGCCGAGCAGGTCGCTCAGGCTCGTCCACACCTCCCCGAGCGCGGCGACGGTCCGGTCCTTCGAGATGTTCGATGGCATGCAGGCATCTTGGCTCAGAGGACGTCGTCGAGAGGAGCCGGCGGGCCGACCGCGCCGATCGCCTCGAAGTACTTCAGGTGCGCTTCGACGACGTTCACGGCGTCGACGTCGTCGAGCAACTCGATGTCGTTCGCCTCCGCCTCGCCGATCAGGTAGGCGGTGAGAGCATCTTCGGTCAAGACAATCGGTTCCGTGATCGACTGCGGCTGATCGACCACACCGTCGGGCTGCAGCCCCTGTTCGTGTAGCCAGCGCATGTGGAACAACAGCAGCTGTTCGACCTCGCCGGGCGTGAGGCGCGCCTGGCTGTCCTCGGGCAGACGATCACACACGAAGTCGACCGCCTCATCGAGCTGGTACACCGCTCGCGGGGCAACAGCATCGAGGCGGTGCGCCTCCCGGCCGACGACGGCGGCAGCGATCGCGAACACGAGCAGACCCGCCGCCACTGCGAACACGACCGTGATGCCATCCATTGGCGATGCAGTCTACGAACGCGACCGAGCCGCGCCCGCACAGCGAAAACGCGGCTCGATCAAGTCTGGTGCCCCCAGCCCGGGCCTTCGGGCACCAGCGTGGTTCCCGGAGACCTGGGCGCGGGGAACAAGCGTCAGATGCCGATGCGCTGGGCGAGCTGCTCGCGGTGATAGGTGGGATCACCGAAGAGGAGCTCGGAGCTCTTGGCCCGCTTGAAGTAGAGGTGGGCGGGGTGCTCCCAGGTGAAGCCGATGCCACCGTGGATCTGGATGTTCTCGGCGGCGGCGTGGAAGTACGCCTCGGAGCAGTAGGCCTTGGCGAGCGAGGCGGTCGAGGGGAGTTCGTCGTTCATCTCGCTGGCGCACCACATGCCGTAGTAGGCAGCCGACTTGGCCGACTCGACTTCGAGGAGCATGTCGGCGCACTTGTGCTTGATCGCCTGGAACGAACCGATCGGGCGACCGAACTGCACGCGCACCTTGGCGTAGTCGACCGCCATCTCGAGCACCTTCTGGGCGCCACCGACTTGCTCCGCGGCGAGTGCCACGGCGGCGAGGTCGAGCACGGTCTCGAGGGTCGTCCAGCCGGCGCCGTCGGTGCCGATCAGCTCGGCCGGCGTGTTGTCGAAGTCGAGCTTGGACTGCTTGCGGGTCTGGTCCATCGTCGACAGGTTCGTCCTGGTGAGGCCCGATGCGTCGCCGTCGACGGCGAACAGGCTCGTACCCGCATCGGTCTTGGCGGCGACGAGGATCAGGCCGGCGGTGTTGCCGTCGAGCACGAACGACTTGGTGCCGCTGAGCGTGTAGCCGTCGCCGGACTTGGTGGCCTGCATCGTGATGCCCGACTCGTCCCACTTGCCCGACGGCTCGACGTAGGCGAGCGTGGCGATCGTCTCGCCCGACGCGATGCCGGGGAGGTACTTGGCCTTGGCGGCGTCGTCGCCCGACTGCAGCAGCGTGTTGGCGGCGAGCACGGCGGTCGAGAAGAACGGCGCACACAGCAGCGCCCGGCCCATCTCCTCGAGCACGATGCCGAGTTCGACGAAGCCGTAGCCAGAGCCGCCGAACTCCTCGGGGATCGACAGACCCTGCAGGCCCATCTGCTCACCCATCTGGCTCCAGACGGCGGGGTCGAATCCGGTGTCGGTCTCCATCTGTTCGCGGACCGCTTCCTCGGAGCTCTTGTTCTCGAGGAACGAACGCACGGTCTTGCGGAGTTCTTCTTGTTCATCGGTGAAGGCAAAGTTCATGGGCGAGATCATCGCGGTCTTGCATCCCACGACGCAACTCTGCTTGTGTACACATGTGGACATAGATTCCGTGCGGAACATCGGCATCCGAGAACTCCGTTCGAGCCTGGCGGAGTCGGTGCGGATCGCCGAGGCCGGCGAGCGCACGGTGGTCACCGTGGGTGGACGTCCAGTCGCGCAACTCGGCCCCCTCGACGCGGACGCACCCGACCTCGAACGTCTCATCGGCTCCGGCTCCGTCATCCCGCCGCGGCGCACCAGCGAATGGCGCGCACCCGAGCCGGTCCCCGTGTGGGCCGGCGTGCGCATCGACCAGGTCCTGCGAGAGCTGCGCGGCTGATGCGCAGCCAGACGCGGTCCCCCCGTCCTCTTCCCGTTCGTGCACAGATTCGGACGCGACGGTCCATCCCAATCCGCACGCAAACGGGTGGTCGGGGGAGGTGCTCGGGGCGATGACGGTGGCATTGGATACCAGCGCGTTGTTGGCGTTGGCCGTGGAGGGTCCTTTGCGCTCGATCACGCTCGCAACCCTCACCGACGATCCGGTCTGGGCGGCGTCGGCGATGGCGCTGACCGAGGCGCTCCCAGCGATCGACCGGCTGACCGATCAGGCGATCCTGCGCCTCGATCTCGAAGACGCTGTCCGACTCGTGTGGGACCACCTCCACGTGGTCCCGGTCGATCAACGTTGCCTCGACCGCGCGGCGGCCCTGTCGCGCACCCAGCCGGTCCGCCTCAGCGACGCCATCCACTTCGCCGCCGCCGAGCGGATGCCCGCCCCGATCAGGTTCGTCACGTTCGACGCGGCCCACATCGGCGTTGCTCTCGGTCTCGGGTTCGACGTCGTCAGCGCGTGATCATCCGAGGACGTCGGGTCGCCGGACCGGGTACCGTGCTGGCAATGGACGACCGGATCAAGGCACAACTGGCCAAGTTGCCCGGGATCAGCACCCTGCTTGCGCAGCGAGACGGCGCTGTCGCCGAGATCGAGACGCTGAAGGCCCAGCTCGAGGCGGAGCGATCCAAGCAGGGCCTGTTCCCGGCTGGCCACTTCTACTCACCGATCCCCTCGGCCGACGAGATCCGACGAGACGCGCCGGTGATCTTCGCCGACCACCCTCGGGGACTCCCGGGCATCGCCTTGGACGATGCCGGCCAACTTGCGCTGCTGCGGTCGTTCATCGCCTACTACGACGAGATGTCGTTCACCGCGTCCCCGCAGGACGGGTTGCGATACTTCTACGACAACGACGCGTACTCGTACTGCGACGCGATCTTGCTGCACTGCATGATCCGCCACCTCGAGCCGAAGCGGATCATCGAGGTCGGCAGCGGGTACTCGTCGTGCATGACCTTGGACACGAACGACCTCCACTTCGACGGCGGGATCGAGACGACGTTCATCGAGCCATACCCCGAACTGCTCGAAGGGCTCCTGGGCGAGGGCGATCGGGATCACGTCCGCATCATTCCCTCGCGCCTGCAGGACGTCGACGTCAGCGAGTTCGACCGCCTCGAGGCGGGCGACATCTTCTTCGTCGACTCGACACACGTCAGCAAGGTCGGCAGCGACGTCAACCGGATCGTGTTCGAGATCCTCCCTCGGCTCGCTCCCGGGGTGCACGTCCACGTCCACGACATCTTCCATCCGTTCGAGTACCCGCGAGCCTGGATCGAGGAAGGACGCGCCTGGAACGAGATCTACCTGCTCCGCGCCTTCCTGCAGTACAACAGCGCATTCGAGATCGTGCTGATGAACACCTACATGGAGGAGTTCCACGCGGACTTCTTCAACGAACACATGCCGCTGTGCCTGGAGAACCCGGGCGGCAGCATCTGGCTGCGTCGAAAGGACACCCCATGACCGCGAACACGCTGCACTGGTCGAATGCCGACGTCGAGGTCCACAAGGTGGTGGTCGGCCCCTACGAGAACAACGTGTTCGTCGTGCGCTGCCGCGCCACGGGCGACGCGGTGCTGCTCGATGCCGCCAACGAGCACGAACAACTCCTCGAGCTGTGTCAACGCCTCGGCGTGAAGCGGGTACTCGAGACCCACGGCCACTGGGACCACATCCAGGCGGTGCCAGCGATGCGCGAAGCAGGATACGAAGTAGCGGTCACGTCTCTCGACGCTCCGATGCTGAAAGACGTCGGCTACGACGTCTTCATCGACGACGCCGAAGTGATCGAGGTCGGCCGTCTGCGCCTGCACGCAATCCACAACCCCGGTCACACCCCCGGCTCGATCTCGTTTGCACTCCACGGCACACCCCTGCTGTTCACGGGCGACACGTTGTTCCCGGGCGGACCCGGCAACACCTCCTTCGAGAACGCCGACTTCGACACGATCATCACGTCGATCACCACCAAGCTCTTCACGTTCCCCGACGACACGGTCGTGCTGCCGGGCCACGGACTCGACACGACGATCGGCAACGAGCGGCCGCATCTCGACGAGTGGATCGAGCGCGGCTGGTAGTGCGCTACGACGAGCGGCCCCTCGATGACACACCGGTGCGCACCGATGAGCTCCCGCCGACACCGGTGCGCGACCGGAACATCCCGGCGACCGCATGGATCGACGCACCGGACAGTCTTCTCCGCTTGGGCGAGGACCTGCCCGGCGAGCCGATGGCCGACTACAAGCGCCGAATCGGACCGTGGATCCTCTGGCGAGCCGGGCCGGCAAAGGGCGGCGACGCCCGCTACTGGGCCGCCCATGTCGACCGGCTCGACGACCCCGTCACGATTCGTCTCTTTCCCGACGGCACCGCCGACGGGATCGGCCCGAGCGGCACCCGCCACCACCGCTTCCGTGCTTGGAAGGAAGACCTCCGCGATACCTGAGCCAGACGCGCGGCACCGCCCCGCGTCTGCACTGTCAGTGCGTGATCTCCTCGATCTCCTCGGTCGACACCTCGCCGGGCATCTTGCCGATGATGATCATGGCGAGGACCTCGTCCTTGGTCACCTCGGCCTTGTTCACCGTGCCGACCAGTTTGCCCTGGAGCATCACGCTGATCCGATCGGCGAGGTCGAACACATCGTGGATGTCGTGACTGATCAGGAAGATCCCGATCCCCTCCGACTTGAGCTGCGTGATCAGCTCACGCACCTCGGCCGTCTCCGCCGGCCCGAGCGCCGCGGTCGGCTCGTCCATGATCAGGATCTTGGCGTTGAAGTGCACCGCGCGGGCGATCGCCACCGACTGGCGCTGACCACCCGACAACGACTTGACCGGGGTGCGGAGATTCTTGAACCTCGGGTTGAGCCGCGCCATCAGCTTCTGGGTCGCCGACGACATCGCCGAGTCGTCGAGCGAGCCGAACCGGGTCTTCAGCTCGCGGCCGAGAAAGATGTTGCCCGCGGCGTCGATGTTGTCGGCGAGCGCCAGCTTCTGATAGATCGTCTCGACCCCGTACGAGCGGGCGTCACGGGGGTTGTTGATGGTGACGGGCTCACCATTGATCAGGATCTGCCCGCTGTCGGCGGGGTGCGCTCCCGCGAGCGTGTGGATCATCGTCGACTTGCCGGCGCCGTTGCCGCCGACGAGCGCAACGACCTCACCCGCGTAGAGGTCGATCGACACGCCGTCGACGGCGTGAACACCGCCGAACGACACGCGGATGTCACGCATGTCGACCAGCGGCACACGGGATCCATCGCTGGCGGCGCTCGCTGTTCCCGGGGTGTCGAGATCGGTCATCGGATCCTCCTGCTCACTTCGCGCCCTTGCGGAGGGTCGAATCGAGACCGACCGCAACGATCAGGACCAGACCGACGACGACGTCCTGCGTCGGCGAATCGACCTTCAACAACACCATGCCAGAACGCAGCGACTGCATGATCACCGCGCCGAGGACGGCTCCCGGAATCGTCCCGATGCCACCCGCGAACGAGGTCCCACCGATGACCGCCGCAGAGATCACGTCGAGTTCGTTGGTGACGCCGAGGTTCGTCACGGCCGCATCGAGGCGGGCGGTCTGCACAGCGGCACTCACCGCGCACAGGACGCCCATCAGGACGAACGTCATCATGACGACCTTGCGGGTGTTGATACCGCCCAGCTCGGCGGCCTCGGGGTTTCCGCCGTAGGCGTAGACGTAGCGACCGAACTGACGGCGTCGCGCCAGGAACGTCATCAGGATCGTCACCATGATGAGAATGACGACGGGATAGGCGATCCCGGTCGGACTCCCGGTGATCGGTGAGATGTACCGGTTCGCCACGAGGCCGATTCCGGCCACCACCACGGCACAACCGAGCACGGCGATGCCGACATCGAGCCACATCGGACGCAACGGAAGGTCGTATCGCTGACGCCGCCGCCGCGAGAGGACAACACTCGCGATGATCAACGCACAGGCGATCCCACCGACGAGCCAGCTCTTCCAGTCGCCGAGCGAACCATCGGCGCCGCCGCCGCCGAGGCGCCCGAACGTGCTGTCGAGTGGCGACAGCGTCTGGCCCTGCTCGAAGCGGAAGATCAGACCGCGCCAGATCAAGAGCCCGCCGAGCGTCACGATGAAGGCGGGGATCTTGATGTATCCGACGAGGAACCCCTGGAACGCGCCGACGAGGGCGCCCAGTGCGAGGCCGACCGCAAGGGCCACGATCCACGTGTACCAACGCTCGAGGCCGAGGTCGAACGTGTTGGGGATCCAGCGCGTCTGGACCATCGCCATCACGTAGCCGAGGAAGCCCAACAACGAGCCGACCGACAGGTCGATGTTGCGCGACACGATGATCAGCACCATGCCCGTCGCCATGATGGCGATCGACGTGCTCTGCACCGACAGGTTCCACAGGTTCCGTGCCGTCAGGAAGTCTCCGTCGGACAGGAGGTTGAAGCTGATCCAGATCACCGCGGTTGCCAGGATCATGCCGACCATGCGGGAGTCGATCTCGGCCGATGCCAGCCCAGATCGCAACGCGGAGGTCTTCGACGGCGTCGCTGGCGCCGCTTGTGTGTCAGTCATCGTCACGCTTTCTCTTCATCACGGTGCAGAGTACGCAAGTGCCCCCCGCCTTTCGGGCGAGGGGCACTTGCACTACTTGGTGTTCGTCAGGTGACGATCAGGGGCAGGCTGCCACAGTGCCGGCTTCGACTCCCTGGCAGAGGTCCTCTTCGCTGATCCACCCGGCCTCGACGACGAGGTTCAGGTTCTCCTGCGTGATGGGGATCGGCTCGAGGAAGATCGAGCTGACCTCGTTGCCGCCCGGCGTGGTGAAGGGTCCTGCACCTTCGACCGAAGCCGGGTCCGGGTTGGCGCACAGTGCGATGGCCGCTTCACCCGCTGCGGTGCCGAGCTCGCGGGCATCCTTCCACACGTCGACCGACTGCGTGCCGAGGGCGACGCGGTTGAGCGCTGCCTGGTCGCCGTCCTGGCCGGACACGGGCACCTGGCCAGCGAGGCCCTGTGCGTCGAGGGCGGCGATGACGCCACCGGCCATGCCGTCGTTCTGGACGAGCGCGACGTCGATCTCGTTGTTCTCGGCGGTCAGGAAGCCCTCCATCGTCGTCTGGGCGATTGCGGGGTCCCAGTTGTCGGTGTAGTCCTCGCCGACGATGACGATGTCACCGGCTGCGACGGCTTCGCCGATGACCTTCTCGGCGCCGCTGCGCAGGAAGTCGGCGTTGGCGTCGGCCGAGTTGCCCTTGATGACCACCCAATTGCCGGTCGGCTGGATGTCGAAGAGTGCCTGTGCCTGCATCTCGCCGACGAGCTGGTTGTCGAAGGTCAGGTAGAGGACGTCGGGATCTTCGATCAGACGGTCGTATGCGATGACGGGAACGCCCTCGGCGATCGCGGCCTGCACCGACGGGATGATGGCTTCGCCGTCCTGGGCGAGCACGACGATGGCGTTCGCGCCCTGTGCGACCAGGTTCTCGACGTTGCTGGCCTGCGTCTCCGCCGACGACTTCGCGTCGTTCGACACATAGCTGCCGCCGCCGGCCTCGATGGCCGCCTTCATGGCCGGCTCGTCGAACTTGCCCCAGCGCTCTTCCTGGAAGTTGTTCCAGGAGACACCGACGACGCAGTCGCCGCCTTCGCCGCCCGAGGCTTCCGTGTCTTCGGTGGCCGTGCTGTCGTCGCTGGCCGTGTCATCGTCGCTGCCGCATGCAGCGAGGACCAGCCCGGCTGCGACCGCAACGGATGCTACGTGTCGTGCTCTCATCTGTCATTCCCCCTCAGGAAATTTGGTACTGGGTTGTGGAACGCTCGCTGTTCACGTTGATCGGCGAGCGATTCGACAGTACACGATCGTTCGGTTCACACAAGTGGACCTTCGTCCCGTTCGTGCGCCGCTGCAGATCTACGGGCGGGCGGAACCGTCGAAGTGCCGCTGCGCCAACATCCAGGCGCCGGCACCGACCTCGGCGCCGATGGTGCGGCCGACGACGTCATCCGCCGAGATGTGGATCCCTCCGTACAGTCGCGAGATCCCGGCTTGGTCGGCGGCGTCGTAATAGGTCGCCCACTGCAGCACCACGTCATCGACCGGTCCTTCTTCGTGGATCAGCTCGCCGCGCGGGACGGTCCATTCGAGGACGCCGCCGGGGAAGTACGCCGTGCCAGTGATGGCGGCGAGCACCTCGGCGGCCGCCCGACTGAACGTGCTGTGCCCCGAGACGTAGCCGGCGAACGCCGGCGTGACGAACGTCGGCCGTTGATACGGCACCCACTCGACCGCACGGATCCAGCCCACGCCGCTCGTCTGCGTGTCCGGGTCGTCGGGCGCGCCCCGCCAGGCGTACACGGCGACGTCGCCGACGTGGTCGGCCAGCGATTCGTGAGGTTCGCCGGGTGCGCTCGACTCGGCGGTCACGACCTCGACGAGACCGTCCTCCAGCGGGAGCCCGTCGGGGTCGTACGAGGGCCCGCCCGGGTCGGTCGACTGGCCGAGGCCGCCCATGTACCGGATCATCGAGATCGGGCGGACCGAGTCGTAGTAGGCCTTGACGCCCCACGCGGCGATCGCGGCGTCGTGGGTTGCGCCGTTGAGCGCGAAGTAGGTCTTGACGTCCCACTCCAACGCGTCGACTTCGGGCCCCTGACCCTCCAGTCGCCGCTCGAAACCAGGTGATGCGGCCACGGTGTTGGCGATCAGGTTCCAGTGCCCGGGCGGCGTCTCGGACGTCGGAC
Source organism: Ilumatobacteraceae bacterium (assembly GCA_041742555.1). Lineage (GTDB taxonomy): Bacteria > Actinomycetota > Acidimicrobiia > Acidimicrobiales > Ilumatobacteraceae > Sva-07. The sequence continues at coordinate 9,649 of JBGSII010000521.1, read as the reverse complement.
CGTCGGCCCAGTACTCGGCGATCGCTCGCTCGAAGTCGGCACGCAGGGCTGGTGTGGACTCATACGCTTCACCGGTGATCGGGTTCACGTCGTACCCGGTCCCGTCGTTGGTGCCGAGCGTGTTGTTCCCCTGCGATGCTGCGCTGGTGTCGATCTCGATGCCATCGGCCGGGTCGAGCTGCGAGCTGAAGCGGAGCACCTCCAGCGCTTGCCGTTTGAATTCGGCGTCGGTCTCCGGGTCGCCGAGGCGCGGTGGAGGGCCCGGATCGATCGGCACCCCATCCGGCGATGGGGTGAGCGCGAACGTGGTCACCGAGCCCCACTGCGGACCGATGAACGTCTGCACATTGCCTGGGATCGGCAGACCGTTCTGCGACAACTGCAGGCCGAGCGACAGCGGCTGCCACGCATTCGGATCGTTCATCTCGGTGCCGGGATCCGTCACGACCATCGGGTCATTGGCAGGTTGGTACGAACTGTCGGCATACCGCTCGTCCTCGAGCGCGCCGTCGGTGCCACCGAAACCGATGACGGCTTGCGCGATGCGGTTGCCCAGCGCTGCGGGATCGTCACCGTCGGTCGACTCGTAGTCGGGGCGGTAGCAGAGCGAGGCCATCACCGCGGCGAGATCGTCCGGCGAGGTGGGGAGGTCCGACACCGTGCCGTAGCGCCACAGCAGGAGCCGGTACGCGGCGTAGCTGATCGCCGCCTCGCGAGCGGCGGTCACGTCGTCGGCGGTGTGCTTCTCCGTGACGAAGTAGCCATCGGCGGTCGGGTCGTAGGCGGCCCACGCATCCCACATCGCCGCCGAGGTGTGGAACAGGTTCCGGGCGTGGACGGTCGGCGCCGGGATCACCGCCCGGATCAGTTCGAGGAGCGTCTCATCCCAGACCCTCGCCACGGATCGGCCGTCGAGATCGACGCGAGCGCAGTCCTCCACGACGTACGCCGGTCCGTCGTCCGACGAGCAGGCCGGGAGCACCCCTACCGCAAGGCCGGCCGCGATCACCGCGGCGACGCTTCTGGAGAACGGAGCACGGCGTGGCATCACGGCGGAACCTAGCGAACCGTCCCGTGCTCCAGTGCGCGCTTCGCGGACGGCTCCTGGAGATGGTTCAATCGAAGCATGCCCGACGAGCCGGCGAGCGCCGCTGCGGATCCTCCGTCGCGTCCGAGTGGTCGCCGATGGATGTGGCTCGGCATCGGTGCGCTCGCTGCCGTCGGGGGGGTTGCGGTGATCGTGGTCTCGCGCGAGGGCGGATCGTCGTCGGCAGCCGACGCGGGCCAAGCGCCCCGGTTCGTCGACGACACGAGCCAGTCCGGGGTCGACCACTCCTACGAGGGCGACTCGAAGTTCTTCGTCGGCGGCGGCGTGGCGGTGTTCGACTGCGACGGCGACGGGTTCGACGATCTGTACGTCGCCGGCGGCGCCGCGCCAGCGGTCCTCCACCGGAACCGGAGCGAGGTGGGCGGGACCCTGCAGTTCGACCGGTTGGAGTCGCCCATCACGGACCTCACGGCGGTGACGGGCGCGTACCCGATCGACATCGACAGCGACGGCGTGGTCGACCTCGCCGTCCTGCGACGCGGTGCCAACGTCGTGCTGCGCGGCGTCGGCGACTGCCGTTTCGAGGACGCCACCGAACGGCTCGGCCTCGACGGCGGCGATGACTGGACCACCGCGTTCAGCGCCACCTGGGAGCAGACGAACTCGCTCCCGACGCTCGCGTTCGGCAACTACCGCGCGATCGACGAGGACGCCTGCGCCGAGAGCTCCGTCGTTCGTCCCGATCCGGCCTCCGACGGCTACGGAACTCCGATCACGATTCCGGGATACTGCACGCTGTCGGTGCTGTTCAGCGACTGGGATCGGTCGGGTCGGCGCGACCTTCGCGTGTCGAACGACAGGAACTACTACGCGGTCGGCCAGGAACAGCTGTGGCGCATGGCGCCCGACGAGGGGCCGCAGGAGTACACGGAGGAGGACGGCTGGCGGACGTTGCAGATCTGGGGCATGGGCATCGCCAGCCGCGACCTGACCGGAGACGGGTACCCGGAGGTGTTCCTGACGAGCCAGGGTGACAACAAGCTGCAGACGCTCGAGAACGGCCCGGCTCAGCCCACGTACAAGGACATGGCACTCAAGGCCGGCGTCACCGCGCAGCGTCCGTTCGTCGGCGGCGACGTGCTCCCGTCGACCGCCTGGCACCCCGAGTTCGAGGACGTCAACAACGACGGTCTCGTTGACCTGTTCATCAGCAAGGGGAACGTCGAGGGACAGCTCGATCACGCGATGCGAGATCCGAACAACCTGCTGGTCGGGCAGCCCGACGGGACCTTCGTCGAGGGGTCGGAGGCGGCGGGCGTCGTCGGATACGAGCGTTCGCGTGGCGCGTCGCTCGTCGATCTCAATCTCGACGGCATGCTCGATCTCGTGGTGGTACGCCGCGAGGCGAACGTGTCGCTGTGGCGCAACGTCGGCTCGGGTGACGCGGAGCGGTCCGAGCCGATGGGGCGCTGGATCGCAGTCCGGCTGCGGCAACCTACACCCAACGTCGATGCGATCGGAGCCTGGGTCGAGGTGAAGATCGGCGACCGGACCACCGAACGGGAGGTGACCGTCGGCGGCGGCCACGCGGGCGGCAAGCTCGGTGGGATCCATGTCGGCCTCGGCGACGCCGACGAGGCCGAGGTCCGCGTCCAGTGGCCCGACGGTGAGGTCGGACCGTGGATGACCGTGGACGCGGGCCAGTTCGTCGAGATCGACAGGGGCTCCGACGCGGCAGTCCCATGGCAACCCGGAGAATGACATGAACGCAACGACGGCCCGCCTGGCCGAGATCGAGCTGCCCGACTTCGGGATGCCGGCAACCGAGCCGTTGCTGCCCGTCGGGGTCTTCGCTGACCGGTTCGACCGTCTGCGACAGGCGATGGACGCCCGCGGCTACGACCATCTCGTCGTCTGGGCCGACCGAGAGCACAGCGCCAACATCGCCTACCTGACCGGTTTCGATCCCCGTTTCGAGGAGGCGGTGTTGATCGTCGGATCACAGCGTGAACCGACGATGTTGCTCGGCAACGAGTGCTACGACCTGGGAGCCGCAGCGCCCCTCCCGGTGCGGCCGGTGCGCTTCCAGGACCTGAGCCTGCCGGGCCAGTCGCGTGACGACTCGCGACCACTCGCCGAGACGCTGCGCGACGAGGGCGTCGGGCCCGGTCGCCGCGTCGGCGTGGTCGGCTGGAAGACGTATGCGAGCCGTTCGACGATCGAGGCACCGGCGTTCCTCGTCGACGAACTGCGCTCGATCGTCGGTCCGACCGGGCTCGTGGAGAACGCCACAGATCTGCTCATCGACCCTGCCGACGGGCTGCGGGTGGTCAACGAGCTCGACCAACTCGCGGCATTCGAGTGGGCGGCCTGCCAGACCTCGAGCGCCGTCCGCCGAGTGCTGACCGGCGTGCGACCCGGTATGACCGAACGAGAGGCCGCACAACTCCTGCGTTGGAACGGCTCGCCCTTGTCGTGCCACCTGATGCTGAGCGCGGGACCGCGCGCCCGATACGGGCTGCTCAGCCCTGGAGACCGAACGATCGAACGGGGCGATCCGTTCACGATCGCGTTCGGGATCTGGGGCGCGCTGAACTGCCGGGCGGGCTTCGTCGTCGACGACGCCGAAGACCTTCCCTCCGGCATCGCGGACTATGTCGAGCGGCTCGTCGCGCCGTACTTCGAGGCCGTCGCCGACTGGTACCGATCGCTGCACGTCGGGCAGGTCGGCGGCGCCCTCCAGGCCGTCGTCGACCGGCATCTCGGCGACGCCTTCTTCGGCGTGTCCCTGAATCCTGGCCACCAGCTCCACCTCGACGAATGGGTCAACTCGCCGGTGTTCGCCGGCTCGACGATCGAGTTGCGCTCGGGTATGGCGATCCAGTGCGACATCATCCCGGCGACCGGGACACCTCACTTCACCACCAACATCGAAGACGGCGTCGCGCTGGCCGACGAGTCGCTCCGCGCCGAATTCGCTGCCGCCTACCCCGACGCGTGGGTGCGAGTGCAAGCTCGACGTCGGTTCATGGCGGACGCGCTGGGCATCGATCTGCACCCCGACGTCCTGCCGTTCTCGAATCTCGCCGCACACCTCACGCCGTTCGTGCTGCAACCGGGTCGGGCGATGACGCTCGCCGGATGAACTCAGGCGACGGCAGCACCCATGACACCCGCTGGATCCTCGAGGAGCCGACCGAAGGCCAGCTCCGCAGCGCCGACGGTGACGGCTTGCGGACCCAACGTCGCACCGACGACCGCGACATCACGTCTTGCGGCGACGTAGCGGCGCTCGGCGAGTTCGTCGTCGAGCCGTGATCGGAGTGCCGGCAGGATCCGCGAGAACAGACCGCCGAGCACCACCGTGTCGGGATCGAGCACGTTGACGAGCCCAGCGATCCCGATCGCAAGCCACCGCGCCTCGGCCGCCAGCGCTCGCGTCGCACGGCGATCTCCAGCCGCTGCCCGCTCGAGCAGCTCGTCGACGGCGACACGCCCAGCGTGGGGATCGAGACCTGCCCGCTCGAGCAATGCCACTTCGCCGACCTCGGTCTCCCAACAACCGATCGATCCGCACCGACATCGCCGACCGTCAGGGTTGACGGGAACATGTCCGATCTCGCCGGCGAATCCGAGATGGCCGACGACAGGCCGGCCGGCAGCGACCAGTCCTCCGCCCACGCCGACTTCACCGGACACGAAGATCATCGCGTCGGATCCGACACCGGCTCCGAAGCGAGACTCGGCACGGGCTCCGAGGTCCGCGTCATTGCCGACGTGGATGGGAACGCCGAGACGCAGCGCCGATGCAAGCGACTCAGCGACCGAGACATCGATCCAGCCGAGGTTCGGCGCGGCGACGACGAAACCGTCGATGTCGCGCACCAACCCCGGGACCGACACGCCACAGCCGATGAGACGATGCCCAGCCGACGGACGCGCCGAGTGACCGGAGGCTGCCTCCAGTTGCGCGACCAGCGAGACGACGTCCGCAACCGTCTCCGCGACTGCGACGCGATTCCGCGGTCGCGGGCGCCGGACGGCCGAGACGACGGTCCCGTCGAGGGCCACGAACGCCGCGGCGATCTCGTCGACGAAGATCTCGATCGCGAGCGCGAGAACGCACCGTGAATCGACCCGGACAACCGGCGACGGCCGCCCGGGTCGACCGTCGCGCGCAGGCGGGGTTTCGACGGCGAGACCGATGGCCTCGAGCTCACCGACGAGACCGGCGATCGCACTGCGGGTGAGACCCGTCGCGGCGACGAGTTGCGACCGCGACGACGGCCCCCTGCGACGCAGCTGGTCGAGCACGAGCGCCAGATTCGACCGCCGCACCTGAGGCGTTCGAGCCGCTGACGTCATGGTTGCACTCTAGATCGGGGTTTGTCATACTTGTCAACAAACACCGAACGCGGTGATCGACCTCCTGCCGCTCACCCGCCCCGACACGACACAGGACGCGACCGCCATGAGCAACGACTTCTTCGCCGACATCGACACGATCCGCTTCGAAGGTCCCGACTCGGACAATCCGCTCGCCTTTCGCTGGTACGACGCCGACCGCGTGGTCGGCGACCGCACGATGGCCGAGCACCTCCGCTTCGCCGTGTCGTACTGGCACTCGTTCAACTCCGAGGGCATCGACATCTTCGGCGCCGGCACCCTGGACCGTCCGTGGCTGGAACCCGGTCGCGACCCCATGGCCGCCGCGAAGGAGAAGATGGAGGTTGCGTTCGAGTTCCTCGCCAAGCTCGGCGCTCCCTTCTACTGCTTCCACGATCGCGACATCGCACCGGAGGGTTCGACGTTCGCCGAGTCGTGCCGCAACTTCGACGAGATGGCGGAGCTGGCCGCCGGGCATCAGGAACGCACCGGCGTCCGGCTGCTGTGGGGCACGGCAAATCTGTTCTCGAGCCCTCGGTTCCAAGCGGGTGCGGCGACCAATCCCGACCCCGAGCTGTTCAGGTACGCCGCTGCGCAGGTTGCGCACTGCATGACGGCGACCAAGCGGCTCGGTGGCGAGAACTACGTGCTGTGGGGAGGCCGCGAGGGCTACGACACGCTGCTCAACACCGATATGCGCCGCGAGCTCGACCAGCTCGGCCGGTTCTTCAACATGGTGATCGAGCACAAGTACGCGATCGGGTTCGACGGCACGATCCTCATCGAGCCCAAGCCGTTCGAGCCGACGAAGCATCAGTACGACTACGACGTCGCGACCGTGTACGCGTTCTTGCAGAAGTACGGCCTCGAGAACGAGGTCAAGGTGAACATCGAGGTCAACCACGCAACGCTGGCCGGCCATGACTTCGCCCACGAGATCGCCACGGCGTTCGCGGCGGGGATCTTCGGGTCGATCGACGCCAACGCCGGCGACGACCGGCTCGGCTGGGACCTCGACCGGTTCCCGGTGTCCGTCGAACAGATGACGCTCGGCATGCTCGAGATCCTGCGCGGTGGCGGATTCAGCACCGGTGGGATGAACTTCGACGCCAAGCTTCGACGTCAGTCGACGGACCGCAACGACCTGTTCCACGCCCACATCGGAGGGATGGACACGATGGCGCGGGCGCTGCTCGCCGCGGCCTCGATCCTCGACGACGGTGAACTCGACCGTCGTCGCGACGACCGGTACGCAGGGTGGGCCGCCGAGCAGGACATCCTCGACGGCAAGGTCACACTGCAGCAACTGCACGACGCGCAGCTCGGCGCCGACAAGGAACCGACTCGCACGAGCGGCCGCCAAGAGGCCCTCGAGAACCTCGTCGCCAAGCACATCGAACGCGCCCGCTGAACTGTCACACCGTGCCGGGTCAAACATGACAGTTCACGCGGGTCTCGACTGTTCAAGTATCGCAAGCGTCCGAATCCGCAACGCGGCGAACGTGGCATCGTCGGCAAGTCGAACGCGACCGCGACGAGCCAGCGTGCGAACCGCAGCGGGGCTCGCGAGACCGTAACGATCGGCAAGCTGCTCTGCCGTCTCGATCCGCAACTCGACAGCGAGCACCATCAGCATCACGAACGGATCCGCAACTCGGCGGCCCATGCGGACCCTCGACGTCGGATCCGTACCGGTGAGAGCAGCGAGCACGCGCTCGATCTCCTGGGCATCGGTCCCGCCACGGAACGACGCCCATCGAGCATGGTCGTTGTCGGCGAGATGAGACCCCGTCACGAATCTCTCGTGCTGGTACCGATCCCCGATCAGCTCGTCCAGCACACTGCGGCACAACCAGTCCGGCGACTCCCGGCGTCCGAGATACGGGCCCAGGCTGGACCAGCGGTAACTACCAAGCGCCGCTGCGGGAACGATCGCGAGCGGGTTTCGATGAATGTACCGACTGGCCACCAGGAGCTGCTCGTCATCATCGACCAGCACCGACACGAACCGGTTGCGGAACAGCGGACCGTCTCGCCGATGACGGCGGTTGTACCAACGCGCATACTCACAGCCGAGCCGGTGCATTGCCGCCGACAATTCGCCCTCCGGTGACCTGCCCAGGAAATGGAAGTGGTTGTCCATCAAGGCGTAGGCATGGATCTCGAGGAGCCCGCGCCGTACCAGTTCACCGGCGTGATGTTCGAACATGTGCCGGTCTTCATCGTCGCTGCAGATGTCTTGACGGTCGGAGCCGCGATTCATCAGGTGGTGCCATGCACCGGCTTCGTCGTGTCGTGGTGGACGTCCCATGGACCGATGATGACGATGGGGTGTCGCAGCCCGAATGTCACGTTTGACCCGGCACGGTGTGACAGTTGGTCCGTTTGGCGGGGAGAGGGGATTTCCGGGCGCCGGTAGCATCTGCACATGGCGTTCGATCTCGACACGGTGCGCAAGGAGTTCCCGATCCTCGCCCGTGAAATCGACGGGAGGCCACTCGTGTACCTCGACTCGGGCAACACGTCGCAGAAGCCCCGTCGGGTGATCGACGCAATGACCGAGTTCCTCGAGAACTCGTATGCGCCGATCAATCGCAGCTCGTACCGGCTCGCCGGTGAGGCCACCGAGGCCTACGAAGGTGCGCGCGGTGCCGTTGCGCGCCTCATCAACGCACCCTCGAGCGACGAGGTGATCTTCACCAAGAACGCGACGGAGTCGCTGAACCTCGTCGCCCGATCGTGGGGCGGGGCCAATCTGGCCGAGGGCGACGTTGTCGTGCTCACCCACCTCGAGCACCACGCGAACATCGTTCCGTGGCAGATGCTGCGCGACGAGCGCGGCATCGAGATCCGCTGGATCCCGATCACCACCGATGGGCAACTCGACCTCACCGACCTCGACCGGCTGCTCGATGGCGCGAAGGTGTTCTCGTTCACGGCGATGAGCAACGTCCTCGGCACGCTCCCACCGGTCGCCGAGTTGTGCGCAGCAGCCCACGAGATCGGCGCCTTGGCGGTCGTCGATGCGTGTCAGTACGTGCCGCACAACGCGACCGACGTACAGGCCTGGGGCGCCGACCTCGTCGCCTTCTCGAGCCACAAGATGTGTGGACCCTCGGGGATCGGGATGCTGTGGGGTCGCATGGAGTTGCTCGACGCGATGCCGCCATTTCTCGGCGGCGGCAACATGATCGACACCGTTACCCTGGACGGCTTCACCACCGCGCCGGTGCCGGCGAAGTTCGAGGCTGGGACACCCCCGATCACGGAGGCCGTCGGGTTGGGCGCGGCGGTCGAGTTCCTCGAAGACCTCGGCATGGACGACATCCGCCAGCACGAGATCGACCTGACCCGCTACGCGCTCGACACGCTGAACGACCGCTTCGGCGATGACATCACGATCTACGGCCCGGACGACACGGCGGTTCGTGGCGGCGTGCTCAGCTTCGCCTTCCGTGATCTGCACCCGCACGATGTCAGCCAGATCCTCGACGAACACAATGTCTGTGTGCGCGCCGGCCACCACTGCGCGAAGCCGTTGATGCAGGTGCTCGGCGTGCAGTCGACGACTCGTGCGAGCTTCTACCTGTACAACGGCAACGACGATGTCGATGCCCTGGCCGATGCGCTCGACAGCGCAACCGATATCTTCGGATTCTGATGTCGGGCCTCGAAGACCTCTACCGCGAGATCATTCTCGATCACTACCGCACCCCCCGGAACCGCGGCGAGCTGGAATCACCTCCGGCGGTCGAATCGCGTGGCCACAACCCGTTGTGCGGCGACGAGATCACGCTCTACCTGCTCGTCGACGGCGAAGGTGACGACGCGATGGTCACCGACGTCAAGATCGGTGGGCAGGGCTGCTCGATCTCGCAGTCGTCGGCGTCGATGATGACCCAGGCCGTGATCGGCAAGCAGGTCAGTGAGGCACGGGCAATGATCCGACGGTTCCGTTCCATGATGGGGCTCGAGGGCATCGAGTCGCAGCCCGGCGACGACGACATCGATCTGGGCGATCTCGAAGCGCTCCAAGGCGTCGTCAAGTTTCCGGTGCGCATCAAGTGCGCCGTGCTCGGCTGGAACACCCTCGCCGACGCGCTCGACCACGCCTGAACGTACAGTCCTCGACCCGGCGACGGCGACCGGACGCTTCAGGCGCGAGCCAGCTCGAACACCCGGCCACCGCTCGCGGCAACGAGCTGGTCGGGGGTG
>JBGSII010000520.1:0-12124 GCA_041742555.1 Ilumatobacteraceae bacterium | reverse complement strand
CCGGGCCCGACGCTCGCGCATGGCGGTCACCACCAGCCAGATGCCGATGCCCAGCACGATGAGCGCGGACAGTCCCTGCAGCCATGGGTAGACCCGCTCGGGTGCGAACGCGGCTCCGGCCGCGTAGGTGATGATGCCGAGGATCAGCACGCCGAGCGTGTGCGACAGGGCAACCGCGACCGCCAGGACGAAGGCCTGCAACTTGGTGCCGCGTGTGCCGACCAGGTACGCCCCGATGACCGTCTTGCCGTGTCCCGGAGCCAACGAGTGGAGCGCCCCCAGGCCGGCGGCGAGCCCCAGCGCGCCAACCATCGCCAAGACGCCGTTCTCGGCGTCTGCGATGAGGCCCGAGAACGCGTCGCCACTGCTGTCGTCCTCGTCGCCGGGCGCCGTGTCGTCGAGTTGGGCTGGTCCGACGTCGGCGGACGCGACGAAGTCGAAGGTCACGGTGGAACTGTCCGGATTCTCGTCGGCGTCGGGAAACTCGGTCAGGCGCTTCGTGACCGATTCGTCGGTCGTCTCGCCGATGATCTCCGTCCGGTCGCCGACGACCACGATCTCGCGCCAGCCGACACGTCCCTCGTAGTTGCGGTCTTCGAAGGTGAGGGTGCGCGTGTTGTCGGTCGACTCGATCGCTCCCGACCATCTGCACTCGACGCGCAGGGTGGTCAGGCCTCCGTCGCCATCCTCCCGCAACGTCGAGGAGTTCACGAGTTCCAGCGGCGCCGGCGCACCGTCGATGTCCAGCGACATCTGTGTCATCAGTTCGACGCAGAATGCAGCGACGTCGGCCTCGATCCGATCACCGTCGGACTGTGTCGGTGTCTCGGCCAAGCCGATGACGTAGTCCAGTTCGACGCTGTCGGGACTGACGAGAATCCCCGCAGCGCGGTCGATCGCGAACGGGCCGAACTCGTGTGCCGACGCCGTCGGTGCGCCGGTCAGCAGCACGATGACCGCAACGAAGATCGCCGTCGCGAGTCGACCGGCGAGCCGACGGTGATGGTCGGTGCTGGCCGCTGGCAGAGGCCTCGGAGCGCTCACCGGGCCACCGATGCCGGCTCGGCGTCGGGGTTCTCGACCCGGCGATCCGTGGGTTCGTCGTCACTCACGAGCGGCTTCAGACGGGAGCGTGAACGTGTCCACCAGTAGAACCCCCCCGACGCTGCGATGACGAGCAGCATCAACCACAGATTCCGTGGCCAGACACGCACGGGATTGGCCATGCGCTCGATGGCGAGATCCGAGTCGCTCACCCGCTCGAGCAGCCAGGCTGCGCCATAGGCACTCAACACGATCGACCCGCCGTAGAGCACGAACGGCGCCGCAGCAGTGCGACGGAGCAGGAGCAGCACGGGGAACACGAGACCTGTGATGATCAGCACGGCGATCTCGATTCCGACGTTGTAGGCGATCAGGGAGAGCACGGGACGGCTGCGATCGAGACGATCGTCGACGAAGAGCATTCCGAACCCGAGTCCTTGCGCGAGCCCGAGCACGGCCACCACGAGGTGCTCGCGTCGGGTGAACCGCCACGCGGCGAAGAGCGCCATGACGAGCAACGACGCTGCGACGAGCGAACCGACGAGCCGGTCGGGAACGTCTGTGACGCCGAGTCCCTGTAACCACAGGGTGGTCGAGTGTGCCAGCACGAAGACGCCGAGCAGGCCGGCGACTCGCCGAACCGCTGCGTTCACGGTTGGGGCGGGCTCCTTCACCGAGCGTCCCACGGCGACGAGACCGGCGGGCAACACGAGCGCGATCACGAACAGGACGTGGTCGATCCCGAGCCGGACGGCGTCGGTGCCCAAGCCGCGTACAGAGCGCATGGACTCGAGGGCGGAGACGTCCTGCAGGCTCACGGTCTGCGTCGTCTGGCCTTGCGAGAAGCTGAGGAGGTAGTCCGACTCGTTGTCGAACGTGGCGGTCCCCCAGTCGTTCTCGATGATCAGGAGCGAGTCCTTCTCAGGCACCGCATGGATGATCGCGTCGAAGACGACAACGAACTCGCGCGGCGCGGTGTCGAACGACTCCGTCACTCGAAAGGGGAATTGGAGGTAGGTGCCGGCCGCGGGCAGAACGTCGACGCCCTCGAACTCGATCGTCCAGTTCGCCGATCCGTCACCGAGGTCGAGATGTTCCTGGCTGTACTGCTGGAACTGTTCGAGTGAGTCCTCGGCGACCCGGAGTGCGCGCTCGGGATTCGACGGGATCTCGATGCCCGTCGCGGCCGCGAGGTCGCTGACGGGGTACTCGATCCGGCCTTCGATCCCGTCGTCGAGAATGGTCAGATACAGGTAGCTCTGCTTACCCGAGTGCGCCGAGACGCCGGAGGGAACGAGTGTGGCGCCGACGAGCAGCGCCACGGCACAGAGGAGAAGGGCGCGAGTACGGCGGTTCAAGGAGTCCTGGCGTTCGATGGCGGGGATGGCGGGGCCGATGTGTCGACGCCGAAGCCTACGCGCCGTCCACGGGATCATCAGCCGACCCCGAGGAGTCTGGCAACGATGTTGCGCTGGATGTCCGACGTGCCGGAGTACACGAGCCCCCCGATGGCATCTCGGAGGTTGCGTTCGATCTCGAACTCGGACACGTAGCCCCGGGCGCCGTGGATCATGACGCTCGACAATGACGTCGAGATGCCGGTCTCGCTTCCGACCAGTTTGGCGAGCGCCGCTGCGAGCGGCCATTCCAGACCGGTGACCAACGCCATGGCTGCGCGGTAGAGGAAGAGCCGGGCCGTCTCGTGCTGCTGCTTCATGTCGACCAGCCGGTGAGCCACCGCCTGATGTCCCCCGATCGGTCTGCCGCCCTGCACCCGTGAGCGCGAATACTCGATCGACTCGACGAGCTGGCGTTCCATCGCGCCGATCTGGGTGGCGAAGACGAACGCTCGCTCGACCTGGACGACCGCGTTGAAGATGCTCGCGCCCGCGCCCTCTCGACCGAGGAGCGCTGTGGCAGGGACCACGACGTCGGTGAACGAGATGTCGGCGAACGGCGTCGTTCGCATCCCCATCTTCTCCCGGTTCGGACCGCGTTCGACCCCTGCGAGATCCGTGGGCACGACGAAGGCGGACAGGCCCCACTGGCCGGCCTCGGGATTCGTTGAGGCGAACACGATCACCATGTCGCACCTCGGCCCGAACGTGATGTACGCCTTGCGCCCGTTGATGACGAAGCTTCCGTCGGAGGCGCGTGATGCAGTGGTGGACAGTCGGTAGGCGTCCGAGCCGATGTCCGGTTCGGTGAGGGCGAACGAGGCAAGTGTCGATCCATCGACGAGTGGCGCGAGCCAGCGCTGCTGCTGTTCGGGGGTGCCGAACTTGACCAGCGCCTCCTGCGTGCTGAAGATCTGGCTGGAGATCGCATAGGTCAGGCCGTTGTCACGGCACCCCATGCCGAGTCCCTCGAGCGACAACAGCACGGTGGCGAGGTCGGCGCCGGTCCCTCCGAGCGCGGTTGGCACGGTGAGGCCGAAGATGCCGTGCGCTGCGCATCTCGCCCAGTCGTCGACGGCGAACTCCGAAATGACATCGGCGGCGACTCGGTCGTGTTGCGACAGATTGGCCGAGGCCCACTCGGCCATCACCCGCTTGACAGGATGGTTCCCGTCGGCAAGCGCATGTGCGAGCGCAGCGAGCTGTGCGTCGGTCCCGGCGGTCATCAGGGTCCGACTTCCCGCAGTCGGAGTCGACCGTGTTCGTCGATGTCCTTCCACTCGTCCTGGAAGTCGTCGTTGTTCCAGCGGCCGAGACCCGGATAGAAGACCCTGCTTCCCCCGTGCCCCTCGAAGTCGGCACCGTTCCACCGATGGTCGACGGGTTCGTCAGCTCGCTGGTACCGACTGTCCGACGACAGGCGACAACGCCCCGTCGTCGACTGGTTGTCGATGGCTCCGTGCAACATCGTCATCCCGAAACACAGCACGTCACCCGGCTGGAAATCCGTTGTCAGCCAGCGCTGACCGTATTCGTGCTGTACCACCACGGGGTCGTCGTCGAGCCAGGTCAGACCATCTCGATCGGCGTCCCGATCGAGGTAGCCGTCGCGCAGCCGTTCGGACCGGTGGCTTCCCTCGAGAAGCAGCAGCGCGCCCTCGTGGCGATCGACGCGACCGAGCGGAATCCAACTCGAGTAGATGCGACTCGTGCCCCGGTTCATGTACGGACCGTCGCAGTGGAAGCCGCAACCCTCACCGGGACGGACGAATCGCGGCCACCGCATGTCGAAGACTCGGACCTCACCGTCGAGCAACGCCTCGTGGACGGCCAGCACCTCTGGGCCGTCGGTCACCCGGCGGTAGTGGGCGCCGGATCGAACGCTGTTCGAGAACGCCCGTAGGTTCGCCGACGGGACGCAGGCCCCGTCGCCGGCGATGGCATCGTCGATCGGATGGCGATCGTCGATCTCGCCGAGGATCGCGTACTTCAGCAGGATCTCCGTGCGCGCATCGAGGATGACATCCGGATCGATGAGACCACGGAAGAAGAGGTACCCCTCCGATGCCATGATCTCGCGCAGTGCGGTGGCATCGTCGAGCGCAGCGTTCGATTCCTGCAACTCGCCGAAGTGGAGCGGGTCGGTGTCGAGGGGATGGCCGTTGGCGGTGAGCGTCATGGTCGAGTCGCGGAAAAACCTCATCGGTAGCGGTCATACGGTGCCGACCTCGGCTACGTATGTCAATTCGTGAGTGTTTCAGTGGATTCCGCGCGCCGGCGATCGGGCTTGCTCTCCCATCTGCTCGACGACGAACGGATCCGGAACCGCGTGCTCGACGCCGCCGCTCCGGCAATCATGGACGGTGTCCGCTCGCTGACGTGGTCGCAGTACGTGGAACAGGTGGCCAAGGCGGCGGGCGCGTTGGTTGCAGCCGGGGTTCGCCCAGGAGACCGTGTCGCCATTCGGCTCGCCAAGTCGATCGAGTCGTTCGTGATGACGCACGCCGTGCTCAGAGCGGGCGCCGTGATGGTTCCTGTCGACCCCTCGGCTCCCGACCAGCTCGCCGCAGGTGTTCTGGCCGACTCGGCAGCGGCAGCGTTCGTGACCGATGCGTCCGACGCCACCATCGCTGACATCACCGATGGGTTGGCGTTGCGCTGCATCGCGGTGGTCGGGCGAGACGACGTTGCTCCCCTCAACCCTTCCACGAACCTCCTGACCCGCCGCGACCTGTCGGCCGCACAACCGGGTGAACTCGTCGAGGTCGACGTCAGCGCCCCGGCCTACATCATCTACACCTCGGGTTCGACGGGTCGACCGAAAGGGATCGTGCACTCCCACCAGAGCGCATTGAGCTACGCGACGACGGCCGCGGGGCTCTACGAACTGACGCCCCGGGATCGCCTCGCCAACATCGCCGCTCTGCACTTCGATCAGTCGACCTTCGAGCTGTACTCGGCGCCGCTCGCCGGGTCGTCCGTCGTGGTGGTGCCCGACCCGATCTTGCGCTTTCCTGCGAGCCTCACCGCCCTGCTCGCGTCACAGCAGGTCACCGTCGTGTACTCGGTGCCCTCCCTGTTCAGACAGATCGCGGACCGCGGCGCGCTCGACGATCGAGACCTGACGCGGCTGCGGTGGGTGTTGTTCGGTGGTGAGTCGTACCCGCCCAGGCAACTGGCGACACTGATGAACCTGCTCCCGGAGACACGATTCTCGAACGTGTACGGCCCCGCCGAGGTCAACCAGTGCATGGTCCACCACGTTGCTTCGGCGCCGATTGGCGACGAAGCCGTCCCCATCGGCACGGCATGGCCGGCCGCGACGGTGACGGTGGTCGATCCGGATGACGTGACGACGCCTGCCGAGCCGGGAACGGCTGGAGTGCTGATCGTTCGGACACCGACGATGATGACGGGATACTGGAACCGTCCGGATCTCACGGCCGCATCGGTGCTCGAGCGGCCCGACGGGCAGGGAGGCTCGCAACGCTGGTACGTCACGGGTGACCTGGTCGTCGAACGCGAGGACGGCGAGCTGGAGTTCCTCGGACGGCTCGACAATCAGGTCAAGGTGCGTGGCCACCGCATCGAATTGGAGGCGGTCGACGACGCACTCGGCGATGTCGACGGCGTCCGATCGGGCGTTGCCGTCGTCAGGCGGGTGGCGAGCGGCGACGACACCGTCGTCGCGCTCGTCGTACCGACGAGGCCCGAGGTCGAAACCGGCGGCGAGTCCCACGGTTTCGCCAACGGAGTCATCGCAGAACTCCGCCGCCGTCTGCCGCATGCCGCAGTCCCCGCCGAGGTCGTGCTCGTCGACGATCTTCCACGAACCGGAACCGGAAAGATCGACCGCCGGGCAGCTCAACGACTCCTGGATTCGCCACGGGATGCCGTTCGGGACAGAATGGGCAACCCGTGACACGCAGAGGTGATCGCACATGACCGTCCCCCCCGTCGGTGCCGGAACCGAGAGCAGCGCCGCGACCGACGGCAACTTCGCGGGTCGACTGATCGGCTTCATCTCGTCGACGGTGGCGCCCGATGGCGCCGAGATCGTGGCTGACACCGACCTGCTGTTGACCGGCCTCGTCGACTCCCTCGGGGTCGTGATGATCGTCGAATGGATCGAAGCCGACCGCAACATCACGATCGATGCCGCAGACGTGGTGCTGGAGCACTTCCAGTCCGTCGACGCGATCGTGGCCTTCCTCGGGACGAAATGACCACGGACGCGTCGTCTCCGGTTCAGCTCGCACCTCGGGCGACTGCGACGGTTCCGCTGACTCGTACGCAGACGCTCATCTGGGCCAGCCAGTGTCTGCATCCGGACACTCCGCTGGCCAACATGGGGACTCGGTCACGCATCGTCGGAGCAATCGACCCCGACCGCTTCGTGCAGGCCTTCGCTCGCGTCGTCGGGCACTGTGACGCACTCCGAACGGTGATCGCCGAGCGATCCGATCGGTCGGGTGACTGGACCGCCAGCCGGTACGTCGCTCGGGTTCTTGCCGCGCCACCGCAGACAACCGAGGTCATCGATCTCCCGGTCGAGGAACTCGACGACTGGTGTGCTCGCAGGATTGCGACGCCGATCGACGCCACGACGTGCGTCTACGACTCCGTTCTGATTCGCCACACCGACACGCTCTGGACGTGGTGGCTCGACCTCCACCACGTCGTCACCGACGCATGGGCGTCGGCGCTGGTCTTCGAGGCCACGTCCGCGGCGTACGCCGACTCGGCCGGAACGGTCGATCTCGGGTCGATCGTCGACGGGGCGTTCTCTCGAACCGGCCCTCGGGCCGCCGACGACCGGGTCGACGGCGCGGCGGTCGACGAACCGGAGTTGGTCGCCGAACGGGAGCTGGCATGGCGAGCCGAACGCGACGAGGCGGGACCGCAACCGCCACTCGAACTGTACGGAGCCCGGGGCCACCGAACGACCGAAGTCCGTCGTGAGCCGGTTCCGCTGGCGGCCGAGGATCTGCTCCAGCTGGAGTCGGTGCTCGAGGGTGAGTATCGCTCGATCAGCCGTGAACTCGGGTTGCTCACCATCGCTGCGATGTCGATGGCGTTGGCGGTCCACCGCCTCGACGGGAGGTCGTCCGTGGTCGTCGGTGTCCCGGTGCACCACCGGTCCAGCCGGGAGAACCGGCGGCTCGTCGGGCCGCTGATGGAGCTCTACCCGTTGACGGTCACCGTGACACCGGGCGAGTCGAACGCGGCGATGTTCGCCCGCGTGTACCGATCGGTGATGGTCGTGCTCCGCCGTGCCAAACCGGGCGAGAGCCCCTCGACGCCCTTCGAGATCGTGCTCAACGTGCTGACCGCGCGGTTCGGCGAGTTCGCCGGCATGCCGACGACTTCGGAGTGGATGCGGTCGGGCCATGTCGACCCGAACCACCTGATCCGCTCCCAGCTGTTCGACTACTCGGCCGGAGATCGGCTCGAGATCTCCGCTGGCTTGAACTGGGAGCTGGACATCAGCCGTTCGACGAGCGCGGACGACTCGGCCCGCCGGTTCGCCGAGCACTTCGCCGCCTCGTTGCGGGCGGTGATCGGCGGCCCGTCCGAGTTGGTCGGGCAACGGTCACTGGTCGGTGAGCTCGAACGGTCCGAACTCGCCCTGCTGAACTCGGATGCCACGGCTCGGGTCCACCGGACCCCGGTCCACGAGCAGATCCGCACACGTCTGCGACGCGATCCCGACTGGGTGGTGGCCGAGCATCGTGGCGTCATGACGACGGCGGCGTCGTTCGATCGCACGGCGGATCTCGTCGCGCGATGGCTCGTCGCACAGGGTCTTCGGCCGGGGAACCGCGTCGGCCTGCGGATGAATCGCAGCGTCGAAGCGCTCGTCGCGATACACGGGGTCCTGCGCGCCGGAGGCGCCTTCGTCATGCTCGCCCCCGGCGACCCTTCGTCGCGCCACGACTTCATCGAACGAGACGCCGGCCTGTTCTGCATCCTCGACGCCCTACCGGACACCACCGACGTGGCGCCCGACACCGGGCACGACGTCGCCGACCAGCCTTCGACGACGATCGACGACGAGGCGTATGTGTTGTACACCTCGGGCTCGACGGGGACACCGAAGGGGGTGCCGATCTCGCACGCCGGCCTCGCGGACTACATGGAGTTCGCCGTCGACGCCTACCGAGCCGACCGTCCGCCCGTCGTCGCGCTGCACTCGTCGCTCGTGTTCGACCTGACGATCACCAGCCTCTTCCTGTCCCTGCTCACCGGCGGGACCGTCGTGGTGTTCGACGAAGAACCGATCGATGCCCTCCGTCGCATCGCTGCGGACGACAACATCACGTTCCTCAAGGCCACACCGTCCCAGCTCGAACTCTTCGTGCGCCTCGTCGACGAGCCCCGGCCGCTCGGCACGATCGTCGTGGGCGGCGAGGCGTTCCGTCGCCCCCTCGCCGAACGTCTGCTGGAGTCCTGTCGTCCCGGCGTGCGCATCTTCAACGAGTACGGACCGACCGAGGCGGTGGTCGGCTGCATGATCCACGAGTGGACCCCCGACACCGACACCGGCGCAGACGTGCCGATCGGCCATGCCGCTGCGGGGTGTGAGATCCGCGTGCTCGATCCATTCGGTCGACTGGCGCCGACGGGCGCGTGGGGTGAGTTGTTCGTCAGGCGTCCCGGGATGGCGCAGGCGTATCTCAACCGAGACGAACTGTCGGCCGCGAGTTTCGTCCACCTCGGCGACGACGACGGCTCGCCGACCGATGACGGCGTGCTGTGGTACCGGACCGGCGACCGGGTTCGACTCGAGCGGCCTGGCGTTGCGGTGTACGGCGGGCGGTCCGACGACCAGCTGAAGGTCAGCGGCATCCGTCTGGAACCCGCGGAGGTCGAAGCCGCACTCGTCGCACTTCCGGAGATCACCTCGGCGCTCGTGCGCGTCTGGCGACCAGGCGACGGTCCGGCCCCCGACGAAGGTCGTCGGTGTGTTCGCTGCGGGCTCGGGCTGGACGTGCCGGGAGTGACGCTCGACAACGAGCGCGTGTGCAATCACTGCCGATCGTTCGACGTCGTGTCGCCGCAGGCAGCCACATGGTTCAGGTCGAAACGAGACCTCGTCGATCGGCTCGACGATGCCCGCCGGCGCCGTCGTGGCGACATCGACTGTCTTCACCTGCTGTCCGGAGGGAAGGACTCGACCTACGCGCTGTACCAGCTCGTCGAGCAGGGTTGGAACGTCCACGCGTTCACCCTCGACAACGGATTCGTCTCCGAAGGCGCGAAGGAGAACATCCGCCGCAGCGTGGCCGATCTCGGGATCTCGCACGAGTTCGCCACCACTCCGGCGATGAACGCGATCTTCCGCGACAGCCTCGACCGCTACTCCAACGTCTGCCAGGGGTGTTACAAGACGATCTACACGCTCGCGGTTGCACGGGCCCACGAGCTGGGGATTCCGGTGATCGTGACCGGACTCTCACGCGGCCAGTTCTTCGAAACCCGGCTCGTGCCACACCAGTTCGAAGCGGGCCGGTTCGACCCCGACGCCATCGACGCGACGGTGCTCGAAGCGCGCCGCGTGTACCACCACACACGCGACGCCGTCACCGAGTTGCTCCCGGAGCAGCGGGTCTTCGACGACGGCAAGGTCCTGGAACAGATCGAGTTCGTCGACTTCTACCGCTACGTCGACGTCGACCTCACGGAGATGTATCGCTTCCTGGAGGAGCGCGCGCCCTGGGTCCGGCCGTCGGACACCGGCCGCTCGACGAACTGTCTCGTCAACGTCGCCGGTATCCAGGTGCATCGTCGCGAGCGCGGCTATCACAACTATGCCGAGCCCTACAGCTGGGACGTCAGGCTCGGACACAAGACGCGAACCCAGGCGATCGAGGAACTCGACGACGAGGTCGACGACGCCGAGGTCGAGCGCCTGCTCGCCGTGATCGGGTACGAGCCGAAGGACACCGGACGGCTCACCGTGTGGTACCAGTCGGTGAACGACGTCGAACTCGATCCGGTGCACCTGCGCACGCTGCTGCGTGAACGGCTGCCGGAGCATGCCATCCCGTCGGCGTTCGTGCGGATCGACGAGATCCCGCTGGCCGCGAGCGCCAAGGCCGATCCGTCGCTGCTCCCCGCTCCCACTCGGTTCGACCGTCATCGGGACGACCCGGTCGAACCATCGTCACCGACCGAAGCGCGCATCGCGGAGATCTGGGCGGGGCTGCTCGGTCAGGAGGTGGTCGGCGTCACCGACGACTTCTTCGACCTCGGCGGAGCATCACTCGACGCGCTCGAGGCGGTTGCGGCGATCGACGTCCACTTCGGGACGAGCCTTGCCGACGCAGCCGTGTTCCGACATCGAACCGTTCGCGAGTTGGCCGGCGTGGTCGAAGCCGCACTGGCCGGCGATCACCGAGCGACCCGAACCGAACCCATCGGACGTCTGGACCGCGGCGGCCCGATGCCGCTCTCGGCCGGCGAGGAAGCGATGTTGTTCGAGTACCGGATGGCCCCTGACGATCCCCGCTACAACGTCACGAGGCTCTACCGGATCGACGAGGGGACGGGCCCGTCCGTCGGGCTGGACACGTTCGGCGAGGCCATCCGCGATCTGGTCATGCTGCACGGTCCGCTGCACACGTCGTACGGACCTGCGCGACGACCACTGAGCCCAGCCGAGGCGTTGGCGTTCGAGGTGCTGGCGCCGATGCCGCTCGACGAGTTCGAGCGCTTCGCGGAACACCAGCGCGCCGCGCCGTTCGACCTCGATGACGGGCCGCTCGTGCGCGTCCACGTCAGCCGGACGTCACCGAGCGAGGTGTCCGTGCTCTTCGGCGTCCACCACAGCTGTATCGATGCCGGAACCTTCGACGTGCTCTGGCGCCAGATCGTCGAGCGCTACCTCGGCGCAGGAACACCGGTGCTGGCGTGTTCATACGCGGAACACACCGATTGGCAGCGACGACGCGACCAAACTGTGTCGCCCTCGTACTGGGAGGCGGTGTCGTCCAGCCGCTCGCCGACCCCGCGTCTGGGAGTCGCCGCCCCTCGCCCAGCCGAGCCCGACGGGTACCTGACGCGACGTTTGCCGGTCACGCGCGACACTCTGGCCGGTGGCCGCGGCACTCCGTTCGCGACGTCGATGGCCGCGGTGGCGGTCGTCCTGGCCCGCTACACGGCGGCCGAACGAGTCGCGTTCGGCATCACCGCGTCGACCAAGGACCATCCAGACGCCGCCGAGTTGGTCGGCTACTACCTCAACACGCTGCCGATGGAACTCGACGTTCGCCTCGGCGACCGGTTCGACGCCGTCATCGAGCATGCATCCTCGCTCATCACCGCCGCTCTGCCTCACCGGTCGTACCCGTTCGCGTCGATCGTGCGGGATGCTCGACGCCACGGGTTCACTCCTCCGGACGTGTCGGTCATGTTGGCGTACGAGGACCTCGCCACACCGCCGTCGCCCGCGCAGAGCGCCAGCCAGCGGATCCTGGCGTCGGGTTCCTCCGTTGCTGACGTGACGTTCTTCGTGCAGGAGCGTGGCGACGGCATCGAGATCGGGCTCGAGTACCGCGGATCGGTCGTCTCCCGGTCCGACGCGGGCCGCATGTTCGGATTGTTCGAGTCCGTGCTGCTCGATGCCACGCGGAGCTCGGCGTCGACCGTCGGCGCGCTGGTGCGCCAGGACCTCGGCGGGG